>JAURWD010000121.1 GCA_030655145.1 Ferruginibacter sp. | reverse complement strand
CCCTGCTTTGTTCAACAGCTACTTGCAATCGCCGGGAAGCAGTAAAACTCATTTCCTTTATCTCACCAACAACGGCGGAAAGCCCATTACATTTTAATGCTTCCTCCAATACCCAGGGAAGATGTTTTTCATTTTTTACGTCAATAAAGATCAACCGGTCAGGTGACAGTCCGAAAGAGGAAAGGGCCGGCGGAAAAAGCGTCCGTGATGAACTGATCCACAGGGAGGCACCGTTATCTTTCATTAATACCCCAAGCAAACCGGCAATAAAACCACCAGAGGCAGCAGTTCCGGGAAGATCATCGCAAATAAATTCATGGATGGCACCGGTGGGAAAACAATGATTTGGAAAAGCATGTTCAATGGGCCCCAACCCAAATTTCGGAGCAGCGGCAGCAGGCGTATGTTTCAGTCCCTGCAGCGGAAAAATGTGCTGCTGAAGTTGTTGAATGATATCTGCTTTAGACGCTTGCATGGTTTTTCAAGATGCCTTGCCAGGGCCAATCTGTTTACAATATTACTAAATAATTTAGCAAAACACAATGATAGTATTAGTTTTTTGGAGACAATGTTTATCTCCCGGGATTGGCAAAGTTGAAGTTGATCGAGGGGAGAATAGGTTCAATTGCTTACATGATTCTAATTTCCAGGTAGTTAGTTCACTATTTCTTGCAGCTCAAAAAGAACAATGTCAGATTCGTTATGAGCGCAGGTGAGCATAAAGTGTTTAGCCACCCGGTTGGCGTAATTACTTCCTGCAAATTTTAACTGAGTGATCATGAGCACAAAAAAGCTGTTCACATCAGCGATGGAAAACAGCTTTTAATTGATTTTCTTATGGTGCAGTGCAAGGGTAAATTAATTGCCTTTTTTAAAATCCGCATATTCAGTTATCTCATCGTTGTTCACCAGGATGTGTTTGATTGTCCGGGCATCTTCCAGGTGGATCTTATGAAGGTTAACATCGCCCTGGCTAACTTCCTGCACCATAGTGATGGTGTATTTCCCGTACGACCTGTTTACCAGAGAACGAATGTTGTTTGGCAAATGTTCCGCTGAATAGTTGGTGATGCTGTACAGCCAGTTTCCTTTGTCATCATATACAACGCGGGATGATTTTGCGCCTGTATTGAAGCGGGCGATGATCAGGTTTTTTTCAGTCTGAAATCTTAAATCGGAAACATTCGAAAAATTTCTCGTGACATAATTCGTAACCTTCAGGTTAATTTTTGCCGATTTTAAATTTGCAGTTAACTCCTTTACTGTAGCCTGGTTGTCTGCAAGATTGTATTTTCCCTCGCCAGCATTTCCTGGTTTTTTTGACGGCGTGAAGTTGATGGCATAGGTGGCATCGGTCGCCTCCTGGGCGTTTGTTTGAGTAGTTACCAGCGAAGCAATCGTTACCGCTGATACGAACATCATGGTTATCTTTTTCATTTTATAATGTTTTATGGGGTGAAAATTTGTTTGGAAAGAATTGCGCTTTTCTGATACAAAGATTCACCTCGAACATTTGCCTATCAAGGGTCGATGCACTTAAAATAACCGCAGGAAATGACGGATCAGGAAGGGTTTAATCACCTATGGTGAGAAGGGCTTTTCTGCAATGGCCTGGGTTGCGGACGGGATGGCGAATTTGAAATGGTGAGAATGGTAAAAATTGAGCGGCCTTCATACGAGACCAGTTACTTATTTGCCAATAACTTTCGGTTGAACAACCGCTCATGGTTTAAAATGATGTTGATATTAAATGTTGAAGATGTTAAAAATTGCTGGGTGACATTTATTCGCCACGAAATATTTAAGCCAAGTCATTTGGTGCATACATTAGGTATGTTTTAGCACACGGTTACCCGGTAAATCCCTTACATGCTTCATTTTGCCTTGCCGGTATTCCTGGTACAGGCGCGCAATATCCTCGGGAGTATCACTGATGAACGGACCATGATTAATGATCTCCACGCCTTGCGGCTCACCGGCATAAAAAACAAACCGCGTTCCGTTCTCTCCGCCTCTTAATATAATTTGACTTGCACCATGCTCATTTGTCTTCTCCAGCCATGCAACTTCACCTTTGTGTACTAAATTTTTTTCCTCGCCTGTCTCGACGCTCCCGTCAAGTACATACAGAAATGCATTGAAGTGTCCTTGTAATTCCTGGATCACTTCATGGCCCGGCTCCAGGGTAAAGTCAACGAGGATCGTGGGAGTTTCATTCATTGTTGGAGCGGTCATGCCCATACTCGTCCCGCTGTAAACGCGGATCTCATTTTTGCCATCTCTTTTTACCGGCACATTGTTAAGATGAAGCTCCTGCCACCTCGGTTCCATCCTTCTTTTCAATTTAGGTAAAACCAGCCAAAGCTGCAGAATACGCATCTTAACCCGGTGCCTGATCTCCTCGGTATGCACAATACCACTGCCCGCTGTCATCCATTCCAGCCCACCAGTTTGCAAGGTTTTCTCGTCGCTAAATTCATCACCTTCTAAAACCAGGGTGACCGTTTCAAATCCCGCGTGAGGATGAGGTCCGCCAACAACACCCTCACCCGGCAAATCGAGTTGATCATCCATCAATAAAATGAAGGGATCTGTATCCACAAAACTCATCCCGTTGATAACAGGAACAGCAATATGACCTTTCCCTAAAAACCCCCGAGTTGAAGGTGGTTGTTGGATTGACCTTATTTTTCTGTTGATCATTTCTTTCCTTTTTTTGATACGGTTGCTGGTTATGCAGGAACCGCAACCGCTTGTTTCACCAATTGAATTTCTCCCTGGATTTTCACATCTTCTCCTAATACCAGGCCACCCGTTTCCAAAACGCCATTGAAGTTCACCCCCCAGTCAGATCGGTGAATTTTGCCGGTCACAATAAATCCAGCTCTTTCGCTTCCCCAGGGATCTTTTACCACGCCACTATATTCCACATTTAATTTAATGGCCTTGGTGATTCCTTTTAAAGTGAGGTCACCAAACACCTCGTAATTTTCAGAATCAACCGATTCGATCTTTGTTGATTGGAAAGCCAGTTCGGGGAACTTTTCAACTTCGAAAAAGTCGGCATTTTGCAAATGCTGGTCGCGCTGTTCGTTGTTGGTGGAAATAGTTGTCATATCAGCCGTGGCTTTTATTTTAGCTGTTGAGAAATCTTCGCCTGAGGTAGACGCTTCAACCTGGAAGCTTTTAAATGACCCGGTTACATTAGAGATCATCAGGTGTTTGATCTTGAATCCTAGTTCGCTGTGTGAGTTATCGAGAACCCATTTTGTTGTAGACATAATGTTTGTTTTTGAGATTTTTTAATAACACAAAATTACTACCTTTACTAACCAAAAGTTAGTAGTATACAATAGGTTAGTAGTTACCATTAGGTTAGTTATATAAAAAATTATTTGTATGAAAAGATTAGGATCAGGCCAGGAACGACCCACACATTCCCAATGCAAAGCAAGTTTACTTGCCGTAGCAGATGCATTGTACGCCATTGGAGGAAAGTGGAAACTGCGTATCATCATTGCCATGACCGATGGCGCGAAGCGGTTTAACGAATTACAGCGGTTGCTGGATGGCATTTCAGCGAAGGTGCTTTCGAACGAATTGAAAGACCTGGAGTTAAATGGCTTTGTGAAACGGAATGTGTTTACCGGTACCCCGGTTGTGGTTGAATATGAATTAACAGAGTACAGTGGGTCACTGGATGAAGTGTTGAAGGCACTCGGGGATTGGGGAGCCCGGCACCGCGAAAAGGTGAAGAGTAGTTTGCATTCTTCTGTTGAAGAGGGGGTTTCTGTTTAATAATTGAGAAAATAGCATTCAGCTTTTTCAGATCTGTTATTCTTTACTTTTCATGAAGAGTTTGTTTACTTTTTTTTCTTAGTTAAAAAAAAGTAACCAAAAAAATCAAGGTCAAAAAAAATGGTTCCGCCTCTTTTGACCGGCCCGCCCACGACAGTTTAAATGTCAGGTCATTGATGCGTTTATGTTGTTCAACCATTACCAGTGACCTTCTGCAATTTCAAAAGCCTTGCTTTACCTAAGCCTCATATTATCGTGGCTTCGGTTGAAAAGTTTGCCTCGTTTCGAAACTCCCAACTACCGCTTTTACCAGTTACTTCTTCTTGACTTTGTTACTCTTGTCTATTTCATTCATTAGCTGTACGAACAGTTTATTGAATTGAGTTGGTTGATCGCCTGACAATAAAAAAAAAGAGTTAATAAGTGTAACAAATTGACGCTGCATTTCATTTCACCAGTCGTTGCATAAGCTGCCTCTTTCGGTTCGGTGACGACGAAGTCGGCATTGAAAACATCGAGCGTCAGCGAGATTTTTCAAAGAAGCGAAAGCAGCAGCGTTGCAATGACGCAGCCCCGCCGGCTGAAGAGGCGACTGCGGCAAAGTGAAAAAAGTAACGAACAACAAAAACTCTAAACAGGAACAAGAAATAAAATAAGAAACTGAGTCAATTAGTGCAAAGAATTTGACGCTGCATTTCACACACCAGCCGTTGCAATGACGCAGCCTCGCCGGCTGCGGAGGCGACTGTGACGCAGTGTAAAATTTAACTCAAAAAAAGATAACGAATTAATAAAAAACAAAGTCAACCCGTGAAACAAATTGACTTACCGCAATCCTACGGAGCGGCTCAACACACAACATCAATTCATGCGTTGTAGCAAATTATCTACTTCAACCGTAGGTAAAAACCATTATCTCCCTGCGCAGCACCCTACACGCAATAATGAAATTCCTGCTGCGTTAAAATTTGAAAAATATCCTATATGAACCCAATCAGAGTCATCAGTCACGAACTGGTAATGGCAGGTGTAGTGATCAAAGAATCATTCTTCTTAATCTGCCTGAACTAGATTTCGAAATTCGCCGAAGAATCACCAAAAGTTGTTTACAAGTCGAACTGCTAATGCCATTTAACCTTCCACGTTGCCGGAAGAAATTGTAGGTATCGCCCACATCCAACTCAAACTGTTTTACTTTTGCTCTCCGGTTATCGACAGTTCATCTGTAGACGACCACACTCCACTTCATGTAAAACTTTTTGTATGGAATACAGGCAATTGGGCAATACCGGATTACGGATACCCGTGTTAAGTTTCGGCACCGCCACCTTTGGCGGAGGTAATAAATTCTTTGAAGCCTGGGGCACTACGCAGGTAGACGAAGCAAAGCACTTGATCAATCTTTGCCTGGATGCAGGCGTAAATTTATTTGACACCGCCAACACCTACTCCCGCGGCATGTCTGAAGAGATTCTTGGTAAGGCACTTGAAGGTCATCGGAATAACGTGCTGATTTCTACCAAGGCGACTTTTAATATGGGCGATGGTGTGAATGACTATGGCTCTTCCCGTTTTCATTTAATTAAACAATGCGAAGAAAGCTTGAGGCGACTGCAAACAGATCACATAGATATTTACCACATGCATGGCTTTGACGCGAATACCCCAGTGTATGAAACTTTAAAAACACTCGATCAACTCGTGCAAACTGGTAAGGTGCGTTACATTGCCTGCTCCAATTTTTCCGGTTGGCACCTGATGAAATCGCTGTCGGTTTCAGAGCGGTATGGATGGAGCAAGTATGTCGCTCACCAGGCTTATTATTCATTGCTCGACCGTGATTTTGAGTGGGAACTGATGCCACTTGCCATTGATCAAAAAATCGGCACCATCGTTTGGAGCCCTTTAGCCGGAGGTCAGCTCACGGGTAAGTTTCGTCGCGGTCAACCAGTACCTGCAGGTTCCAGGCATGAAAAGCTGGGTAGTCATGGGCCGGAAAAAGCACCGGAGTTTCTTCATGGAATTGTTGACGTACTTGATGAAATTGCAGCTGAAACAGGAAAGAGTCTTGCCCAGGTTTCACTCAATTGGTTATTGCAACGCCCGACGGTTGATAACATCATTATTGGTGCAAGAAACGAAGAGCAACTCAAGCAAAATCTTGCTGCCGTTGACTGGAACCTGGCAACTGAACAAGTAAAGCGCCTGGATGCGGTAAGCGAGGTTCCACCAATTTACCCATACTGGCATCAACGCCTGAATCCAGTCTTCAATACAGCACCTAACCTGTACGCGTAAATACTTTTTTTCGCGGTACAATAAAGTAAAAAAAATCGATCCCTATAAAAAATATGATCAATAATAAAAGTGAGATATGAGTGTACATGTTAAGGTAAACAGCTATGCTCCAAAGCCGCTACACAATTTTGAAATCGCTTGCGGAACCTGTGGATCCAGCGATTGCGAAATAAATATTGATTGGGCTTCTTACCCGGGCGGCTGGAACAATACTACCCTCATCTGCCGCGTATGCAATATCCAGGAAGTGGTGTGTGAAAATAACTAGGCCAGGAAATCGTTCCAGTTAGATTGAACTTGCACTACTTGCAGTCATCTTTACCGGCTTATTTATTCCTCATCTGCTTTCTTTGCTTTAACCGCAGGCTTCGCCTGGCGAATGCGGTAACTGAGACTGAGATTAATTTGGCGCCTGCGAAACTGGAAATCGCTTTCCGCATAAAAATTACTACCCTCTGTGATAGAGCGATTTCGCCTGGTATTAAACACATCTAACACATTCAGGTTAACTGTTCCCTTACCCTTCAACACATCTTTACTCATGGAGAGGTCGAGGTAGTACAAAGATTTACGTGTGCCCTGCGCCGTTTTTTGAGGAGCTTCATAATTTGTTCTTAGTTGCACATCGAAATTATGCTTGAACATAAACCGCGAAGTCTGGCGGGCAAACCAACTGTAGGTCTTGGTTTTATAATCCTGCTTGATATTACTTCCATCAATTTCCGCCTGGAAGAAGTTAAAATTAAGATCCACCTTCCACCATTTAACCGGCGAATACTGGCCGGTAAATTCTAACCCAAAGGCATTTTCCGATAATAAATTTTCTGTTCTGGTAACCGAATTTCCTGCGGTGTCTACAGTCCGGATACGTTCGATCTTCCCTTTCGTGCTCCTGTAATAAAGAGCGGAAGTATAACTTCCTTTGGCAAAAGTTTTCAATTGTCCTACTTCAATCACATTGCTGAATTCAGGGTTGAGATCGGGGTTGCCACTAAAAAAATTGCGACTATCCGAGAACGTTACGTAGGGACTTAGATCATTGTAAAATGGGCGGCGTACGCGGCGGCTATAACTAAGTTGCAGCGCATTATCCTTTGGCAGGCTCAGGGTAAAATGCGCACTGGGGAACAAATTGACATAGCTCCGCGGGGTCACTTCGTTTGTCTCCTTCAAGGTTGTTTTCACCTCGGTCCATTCTGCACGTAAGCCTCCCTGGTAGGAAAACTTTTTGTGTTTGTTCCCAAGTATACCGTAGGCGCTGTGAATGTCTTCATCGTATACAAAAATATTATCGAGCCCTGGCAGTGGCTCAAAGCCACCACTGTTGTTGCGTTGTGTTACAACATAATCATTCACCATATTCCTTATACTGCTTCTTACGCCCGTTTCAAACTTTCCGTCTTCTCCCAGCGGCTTTACATAATCCAGTTGGAACAGCCATTGCTTTTCAAATTCATCATTCAACGAGCGCTGCAACAGTGACCTGGATGCATCCTCGGTTCCCTGTGGCGTATAGTATTGCTGGGTAAATAGCTGGTCAGAGTTTTCCCAATAGTCGATGTATTTTACTTCAGCGATCAATTCATGTCCCTTGCCAGCAAATGATTTTTTATAGTTCAGGGAATATTCTGAATTAGGCTCTGTTTCATCCTCATCCTGTGTGCGGGTAGAGGTTCCCGTTAGGTTTGTCTTGTTCAGTGCAAAATCCCGGTAGTTGATCGTCGTGTACCGGTTTCCCTGGCTGCGCCGGTATAACATGGCTGCAGTGAAAACATCTTTTTCTGTCAGGTAGAAATCCAGTCCACCGCGTATGTTGTTGTTAAACCCGGTCAACTCTCCTTTGTTTTTTTGTTCCAGGAAGAAGGTCGTATCGGCCGTATAAACTTCCTGGTATAGGTTTCCAACATTTGGTTGTTTGCGGTAGGCGATGCCATAGTTGATAAAAAAGTTGACTTTCTTATGGCGGTAGTTTAGATTGGCGGCAGCACCAAGATTTGTTGGGGTACCGGTCGTTAGTTCAACGGAGCCATTAAAACCCTGGCGACGTTCTTTCTTCAAAATGATGTTGATGATCCCAGCCATGCCTTCAGCCTCGTAGCGGGCAGAGGGATTGGTGATGATCTCAACGCTTTCGACCATGTTTGCCTGTAACTGTTGTAAACCACTGCCACCTTTTAGGCTCACGAGGCCCGAAGGTTTGCCATCGATGAGGATGCGCACATTATCACTTCCGCGAAGTTTTACATTTCCCTCGGGGTCCACCGAAACAGAAGGGATATTGGTGAGGATATCGGAAGCTGACCCACCGGCATTCGCAAGGTCCTTGCCGACATTAAATATTTTTTTATCCAGCGTCAACTGCATCGTGCTTTTCTCTGCCTGCACCACAACTTCCTGGAGGGTGTTTGTGTTGCTTTGGATTTTGATGACACCAAGGTTTTGATTGGGCTGAGCCGGGGAGATAACGAAAGAGTTTGATTTGAAAGCCTTGTACCCCATAAAATCAATGGTAACATAAAAATCACCTGCGTCGAGGCTGATTGAAAAAGTGCCCGAATCTGATGCCAGGCTTCCGCTGACCAGCTTGCCATCCTTGGTAGTAAAAACCTGTATACTGGAGAGGCCAAGCGGACGGTTCGTCTGGGCATCGAAAACGCTTCCAACTACCTGGGACGTGGAAGCTGTTTGCCCCGAGAGGTTCGAGAGTGACATGCACAGCAGGCAGCACAAGCAGGCAACTTTGTAAAATGCAACACTAAATTTATTCATAAAAAACCCTAATGAAAGCGGGGCTCAAAAGTAGTCAGTAGTTTTAATTAAACCAGCTGCCAGGTCAATTGTTTCCTCAATGTCCATCTAAAGTATTTTGTAGTACATTGAAGCCGATCATGAAACTATTTAATATTATTTGCTGCATTCTTTTCGTCCTTTTCGCAGCGCTGCAGTACAACGATCCGGACCCCTGGCTTTGGATAGCGATCTACAGCTATACGGCTGTCCTTTGTTACCTGGCTGCCCGCGGAAAATATTATTTGAAAGCCTACCTGGCGGGAATAATTGTTTACGGGGGCTACGCAGTGTACAAAGTTTTTGACCGGAATGGATTACTGGACTGGATACAATTGCATGATGCGGAAAGCATTGCAGCAACGATGAAAGCCGAACGTCCCTGGATCGAAGAATCCCGCGAGTTTTTTGGCCTGCTGATTTTAATTGTTGTGTTGAGTATTAATTATTTCTTTGCAAAAAAGCAAAGCAGGCAGGCTGGCTAATTGCTGCTTTCAAACTGCTGAGATTCAAAAAAGTACATTGACTAATTTGCGTTTGTGCGTCTGCGTTATATAAATCAGCTGGTCTATCTTTCTTCGCGTAAGCGTGCCATTTAAAAATCGTTGTATGAAAAAAATATTGCTTGTCCTTGGTGTCGCGTTGGTATTCCTGGCCTTTTCACAAAAGCCAAAACCTGTCCCGATCATATTTGATACAGACATTGCGCCCGATTACGACGACGTTGGTGCAATGGCAATGTTACATGCGTTGGCCGATAAGGGCGAAGCGACTATCCTGGCTACGATCTCCTGTAACGCCTTTGAAACCACGGTTCCCACGCTGAGTGTACTGAACACTTATTTCAAAAGGACAGCCATCCCGATCGGTATCACAAAAAAAGCGCTTCCCAATAAAGATTGCTCACAGCGATGGGCGCAGGCGATCAATGAAAAATACCCGCATGCACTGCGGTCTAATGTAGCAGCAGTTGAAGCCGTTCAATTGTATCGCAAGATCCTCGCCGCTCAGCCTGACCAAAGTGTTACCATCGTTAGCGTGGGATTTTTTACAAACCTCGCAGACCTGCTGGAATCTCCGCCGGATGAATTTTCAACGCTGACTGGCAAGGAACTGGTTACAAAAAAGGTAAAACAGTTGGTTTCCATGGCTGCAAGACTGGATAAGAATGATGGGACCGAGGGATATGAATTTAATGTGATGGTTGACGCAGCCGCTTCGCAGAAAGTTTTTGCCGACTGGCCCACACCCGTAGTCATCAGTGGCTTCGAGATCGGTGAAAAAGTATTGAGTGGCATTCGCCTTGTTAATAATAAATCAATAACCAACAGCCCGGTAAAAGATGCCTATAAAATTGCTTTGGAAAAAGACAAGAATAAGCTCGGCCGAAACAGCTGGGACCAGACGGCCGTGTTGGCAGCGATCCGCGGAATTGCGCCATACTTCAATACTCGTAAAGTAAATTTTGCTGTTGCAGATGATGGGAAAAATGTGTTGATACCCGGAGATAAATTTACTTACTTGACGTTTCGGAAATCACCTGCTGAGATTGCAACGATCATTGAAGACTTGATGATGAAACAACCGACGAAATTTTGAATTTTTGAATGTTGAATATTGAAGGTGATTATGCGTCGGTGGTGAATAGGAGCAGACAGAGAGGGATTCAAGTTTGCTACAACCAACTCTTTATGTTAGGATACAATTCCTTTTTTGATGGCAAACATTACGAGACCGGCTGTATTGCGTACGCCAACTTTTTCGATCAGGCGTGTACGAATGCCTTCTACGGAGCGTGGACTCAGGAAAATTTCTTTGCCAATTTCAGCGGCGGTTTTTTCTTCGCAGATCAATTTTAATACTTCCAGTTCCCGTTCGGTAAATTCAACATCCTGGTTAAAAGAAGGTTTTAAATTTCCTTTCAGTACGAGGCGTTTCAAGAGGGCCTTATTCACCAGGTCATTGAAGTAATAGCCATTTTCATGCACTGCATAAATTGACTTCCTGATCTCACCGGAATCGGTATTTTTCAACAGGTAGCCATTCGCACCATTCTCCATCAGGTGAATGATAAACTTATCGTCATCATACATCGTTACCACCAATACTTTTATGGAAGGAAAATTTTTGCGCACTTCCTTTGTTGCTTCCGTTCCATCCATGATGGGCATCTTCAGGTCCATGATGATCACGTTCGGGGCACTTTCTTTTAAGCCATTTAATAACTCTTCCCCGTTATCAGCTTCCTGTACAACTTCCAGGTTTTCATCTTCACTGATCCCAACCTTCAATCCATCGCGGTAAATTTTATAATCATCGGCGATGGCGATGCGAATTTTACTCATACCATTTCTTTGTTGATGGGTGCATTAATTTTTACATAATAGCCGCGGTCATCCGAGAAGAAATCTATTGAGCCCTTCAATAGAATTATTCGGTTCATGATATTTTTTAGTCCGAGCCCGTCTTTCTTATAACGCAGTGCTTCAAATTGTTGCTGATCAATTCCTTTTCCCGTATGAAAAATCGTGATCATCAAATGATTGTTTTCATACACGGAGGTGATTGTCAATTCATCGGCTTGGGAATGTTTCAAAATATTGTTCACTAACTCCTGAATCATGCGGTAGATGCTGATGTCTTTATCAGCATTCACAGTAGTGTAAGCCTCATCCAGTTTTGTCGCCGTTTTGATCATGGTACTGTCCACTGTCTGGTTGATGAAATGGCGGATGGCGTCATTCAGTCCAAACTCTTTTAAAATGTTGGAATGCAGGTTGTGCGAAATGCCGCGAACTTTTTGAATGCCATCGTCCAACAATTCTTTGCCCTTTGCGAACAGGCCTTGGTCGCGGGTATCAAGCGTTGCTAGCTTGATGCCCTGGATGTGCAATTTGGACGAGGAAAGTATAGCGCCGACCTCATCGTGCAGTATTTCGGCTATGCGGTGCCGCTCGATCTCTTCGCTCCGCACCGCTGCTTCGATCAGTTGGTTTTGCTGCGTTTCGCGAAGCTGCTGCATGTCTTGCTGGTACTTAAGCTTTTTACGTTGCGAGATGATGAACGCATAGAAGAAGCTCCCTAACAGTAACACTACCACTGCCATACCTAAAACCATTATACGAGTTTCAATCATGCCGAGCAGCATAAAACGCTTTTGCTATGAATATACAAAGAATAATATAGGTGATGTTATGCAGATACCACATCGACATTACAAATTGAATGTGTTTGTTATCGATCAGCGTCGTATAAAAAAGAAAATAAAAAAAATTAAACGTCACGTAAATGCTGAGCCCGGTCACTATCCAAAAATCTGGTTGTTGCTTCCAGTCCGTTTCCTCTTCCTGCAGTTTGGTTAGATAAAATTGAAGGCAGTGGAACAACAAGATGGCTGATTCAAACGCGAGCAAAAAACTGCTAAAGGAATTCTCCCGGAAAAAATTTTCGACGGTAAAATTTATGATGATGACCAGGAGACTGGCAACGTAAAACCCGACTTTATATCTACCTAGAAATGACGGATTAGCCCGGTTAAAAAAAACTGCAAAGCAAAAGAGCCTGCCAATAGAATGAAGATTGTATAAATAATTATTGGTCTCCATCCACCATGGGAAGTTGTAGTCTTTTCGGAAATCTGCAATGAAATCTGTCAAAATATTTAAGGGTAGAGCAATGCATAAATAGACAATCACAGGCGTCAAGTAAGTGGGTTGCTTTTTTGTCTGGAGCAAAAAGACAAGAGGTATAAGCAATGCCCATACCTCTGACCAATCAAGTATTTTATAAATGATGGCTACCATTAAAATGGTGGTGCTGGATTTATATAGAATTTTGTAAACCCTTGTTTTGGGAAGAGGTCAAATTCGTAGCTTACGCAGTATTGAGTATTATAAATTGTCTGTACTGGTTTGACAGAATAAGTTGTATTTGAATTGACACCATTTGAGTCCATTACAGCTTTAGTTAGTGTTAGGGTAATATCGTTGTAATCTGGAGTATGATCTATCAACTGTCTGTAGCTTCCGATAATTTTAACCTTGATTGCAGTATCATTCAGTTTAACATTAGAGCTATCAAAGGCATTCGCCACCAAATAAAAATAATATTTGCCTCCTCGCAGTTTTCTTTCATAGGTAAAAACTATTTGCTTGAATCTTGGCATTGGATAATACCGTAAAATCTCACTATCGATTTTGTGTCGAAAAAACCTTTTTTGAGCTTTGGACTCATTTTGGAAATATAGTAATGCGACGACTACAAAGACAACTTTTAACAGGTATTTTTCTATCCAATACTTTTTCATAAATTCTTATTTACTTTAAAATGGTGAGTTACCAGTTTCATATTCTCCTAATATAATACCCACTCCCCACACCTCATAGCCATTCCCAAAAAAAAATACGTAGAACTACGTATAGCCCTTCACCGGTAGTAATACTTATTCCGCAACACCTACTAACCCGTACTCGTACGCGACTTTATTTATCCGTACTTCCTACCTTGATAACAGGGCAGCTCTGAAGCAAAATTTGCTATATAAAATCACCGTTATGAATAGCAAATTCCTCCTCCCGATCGCGGTTATCTTCTTCCTCTTTTCTTGTCAGACCACTTTGGGAAGCAACCGTAAAAACCAGGTCATCCCCGTAACTACCGGCAATGTCCAGCACCTGTCTACACCTAAACACAATTACTTAACCATTGAACTGATCTCGTTTGAATTCCCGCAGGAAGTCAACAAGGCCAGCCAGGGCCAACCCGCCCAGGAAGATGGTAAAATGCATTCCTACCATTTTAGCCGGTTCGACAAAAGAAGATGGCGCCTGTTTTATTGCCTGCTCGCCAAAATGGTCCTGCTCCTGGCACACATCTGTTTCCTCATCTGCAGCTATCTCCACTTAACCGCCTGATCTATTCCAGCACATCCATCCCTTCACCCCCACAACTCACCATCATGAAAGGTTTAATCATCATCCCCGATTTCACAGGTTTCACCGGCTTCGTAAAAAATATCGACATAGAACTCGGCGTTTCAATCACCAGCGAACTGATCAATACCATCATCGACAACAATACCCTCGGCCTGGTAGTTTCAGAAATTGAAGGCGATGCTGTTTTATTCTTTAAGTTGGGAGAGCCGGTGAACTTAACCGAAGTGTTTGATGGTTTGAAAATAATGCACGGTGCCTTTAACAGGAAACTCCGCGAACTGAGTGCGCAACATCATTTAGATGTCAACCTCTCCCTGAAATTTATTGTTCATTATGGAGAGCTCAGCGTGTACGATATCCAGGGCTTTAAAAAACTCTTCGGACAAACCGTTATTGAAGCACATTCTTTGTTGAAAAACGGGGCAGGACAAACAAACTACATTTTGCTTACCCAGGATTATATTTCCAGCAACTCCGATGCTACCTGTTTTCAATCTGCTTACTGGAAATACAATTCTTCCCGCAGTACGATGGTTAAAGGCCTGCGCTCCATCGATTATTCTTTCTACACTTATGCCGCTTAGGTTCAGAAAGTCGTACTTCCAGGTATTTCCTCCGTGGGCTGCATTATCATACCGAACCAACACCACTTCTTTTCAAATCTGTGTAAAATCTTTGCCTCATAAAAAAGGGTCGCACCTTGTTCGAAAGGTGCAACCGTAGTAGTCTAGGGAAATATGCTGATCCTATTTGTATGGAATGCTGTTCTTATTGTCTTTCTCACCGGTATCCGTCCACAAGGTGGTTACGATGCTGGCCAATTGCTGCGACATGGTGCCAAGGTCATTGATCTTTGCCAATTCTTCCGGCGGCAATTTTTCATCACCCGCGAAATGAGCCATGATCCCATTGCGAAATATTGGCGCTGCAATGGCGGACAATTGTGGTGGCGCTCCCAACTGGTTAGTGAGGTAATAATTAAAATAGCCATCCAAATGTTGAGAAAGAAAGGTGCCGGCATAAGCAGGAAAACTGAGCCCTCCTGGGAGACTTACATCTATGGATTGGACTGTTTTGGAACTCACATCCAGTTTGCCATCTTTCATTGTTATTAAGCGATACGGACTTGGAGCGGTAACCAATGAGCCGGTCTGGATGTCAACCAGGGTGTTCCCGTTAAATGTTTGACTTGAAATATCGTTGGCATGATAGTGCCCGGTGAAGATGATCTTAAGGCCGGCGTTCATAAGGGTATGCGATACATTTTCCCAGTCATCAATCACGTATCCCGGATCAAGTTGTGATTGTCCCGCATAGTGTTCAATGAGGTTGTGGTGCATCATGGCGAAAATCGTGATGTTTTGTTGCTTCGCTTCCGCTAAACGGGCGAGTATCCAGGTAAGGGTTTGCGGCTTTATTCTTCCTGCGGCCACATCACCCGCAGGACCATAGTCTTCATATTTACTGGCGTCGATGCCGATGATGCGGAAACCCGGCTCAGGTTCTACCACATAACTAAGTGAGTTGGGATCGCGGGCAATGGCGTCAGCATACCCGTGGTTGGCATAAATGTTTGCAAAGTCGGCGGCAGAGGTCATTTCAACCGGGTAGGCATTTTCCCCGTCGAATATCTTGGCTTTCGCATTGTTGACATCATGGTTTCCCGGAACAACATATACTTTTACGCCATCGCCGCGTAGCTGGTTCAAAAAGCCTGCAACAGCCACATGACTAACCTTCTCACCGTCCTTGGTGATATCGCCCGGTACTAATACGATATCCGGGCGCTCGTTGCGGATATCTGCCAATACATTTCTGAAAATAGGGTCACTGTATTGAACCAGTTTCGGATCCTGGTCCAGGTAGGTTTGAAAGGCTGCACCGGCTGCACCGTTATTGATGAGCAAAGAAGGATGCATGTAATGGATGTCGGAAACAATGGCGATTTTCAGGTGATCGTTCTTTTTAAAGTTGCCCTGCTTTGCACCCTGGGAAAATTTTTCATTGTCGTTGAGGTCTTTCTTGCAAGACACAACGATCTGACTAGCCAGTATTAAAACCAGCAATGATTTAAGGTTCATTTTGGAAGATTTAGGTGATGAGAATTTTCGTTCGTTCCACCCTTCATAAAAATGAGGGGTTATGAGTTTGAAAGTTCGGCGCCGATTTTCAATATCAAATCTAGCAGAGAGCGAAGCCGTTCCCTAATCGATTGGCGCCGGGACCAGTTTTTGTTTTAGTAAAAACTGAGGTTACACAAAGCAGGTATATTTGGCCAAGTATTTTTTGCAACTGGAGCGATCGAAAACGCAATCGGCGCAATAAACCAGGCTTCGTTATGTGAAGCCTGGCGCCTGCAGAGTGTGCATCAACCTTAATTACGATTTTTCACGAAGGTGAATGAGATAAAATTTGAATGGTGGCCCAAGGTTGGAATCGGCTAATTTTAAAATTAACAAAAGGACGAAGGCATGGGAAACTGGAAAGATATTTTCACCAGATCGGCGGCGGAGATCGAAGACAAATGGGACGAGCTACGTTACGCCTTTACGAAGCAGCTCGGGTTAAACGATCCCGTACAGGTTGTTCCTTATCGTACGTATGGAACGGCGGAGCGCATCTACATAAAAGGAAGGGTACTGGAGGATAAGAAAATTTCAGCAGCCTCCGACAAGGATACGATCCTGAACAATCTCCTGAACATGTACAAGCGGTTTGAAAGTGATGAAGTGCCCGGCGCAACCTTGCAGGTAAACTTGCCCGGCCAGGTTCTCGAAATCAAAACCGATAAGGAAGGCTATTTTGTTTTAAACATTGAGCCGGTGACGCCCATCATCAATGAGCAGCTTTGGCACCCTATTGACCTGCAATTAATGGATGCGCCGATACATTTTGAGGCGGGCTTGAAGGTAAGCGCCGAAGTGATGATTCCACCAGTGGATGCAGAGTATGGCATTATCAGCGACATAGATGACACAGTCATTAAAACCGGCGCTACCAGCCTGCTTGCCATGAGCCGTGCAACTTTTCTGCACAACGCAAAAACCCGGCTTCCTTTTGCAGGTGTATCGGAGTTTTATAAAGCGCTGCAACTTGGACGAAATGGAATAAGAAATAACCCGTTTTTCTATGTCAGCAGCAGCCCCTGGAATCTTTACGACCTGTTGAAAGAATTTCTTGATCTCAATGAGATTCCCGCCGGACCGCTTCTATTACGCGACTTTGGCCTGGAGAAAAAAGACAAAGAAACGGCTGGGCATATGGGACATAAATTGAAAGAGATCAAACAGATCCTTGAAGCCTATCCGAACCTGCAATTTGTATTGATTGGCGACAGCGGCCAGGAAGACCCGGTCATTTACCGGGAAGTGGTTACACAATATCCTGGTCGGATCTTAGCGATTTATATTCGTGATGTGCAATTGCCCGACCGGGCAAAAATGGCCGTCGAAATTTCTGAGTCCCTTCGTTCGCAGAAAGTTGAGATGATCATTGTGGAGAATACCGTAGCAGCTGCAAAACATGCAGCTGATAACGGTCTTTTGTTTACCCAGGCTATCCCGGAAATTGAAGAAGACAAAAAACAAGACGAAGGCGAAGTGAAAGGGAAAGAAGAAGCAGCCATTACCTAGCGCTGCATAAAAGCCGTTTTCAAATCATGCACTCACGTTGATGATTAGTGGCAGTTATTCATTTCCCGGCCCAGCCGGCTTATTATAAAAAGTCCAACCCGCCCGATTGTTGTAGCTGGGTTTATAGGAATAAAATGTTGTTGAATTTCCAAGGTCATTTCCATCTATATTTGGTTATCCTTCCATCTTCAAAAAATCATTTCATGAAACAGCCCGTACACTTCCCCGTTATCCTCGCCGCCACTATGTTCTTATTTGCTGGTTGTGCCAAACAACCAATTGCACCACAGCCTGCAGCTGTTGAAACAACATCCGCAACAGCGCAAAAGCCGGCTCCTTCGGTGGTGACTTACCTGACAGGTGATGCAGCAGACGTGACAACAACAACTTCCGGCGGACTAATTCTTATGGGAGGCAGTACAGATGTGGATGCCGCGATAGCATGGTTTTTACAAAGAGCGGGTGGTGGCGATGTGGTTGTTATCCGGTCAAGTGGTGCCGATGGATACAATCAATATATGTATGATATGGTAGGGGTTAATTCCGTAGAAACGATCATGATCGATAGCCGGGCCAAGGCTGATCTTGCCTCCGTTACCCAGAAGATCCGCAATGCCGAAGCCTTGTTTATTGCCGGTGGCGATCAATGGGATTATGTAAACTATTGGAAGAATTCAGGCACAGAAGATGCCATCAACTATCTCATCAACACCAAGAATGTAACCGTGGGAGGTACTAGTGCTGGATTGGCGATTATGGGTAGCGTTTATTATTCCGGTCAAACGGGGAGCGTTACTTCTGCGCAGGCGCTTGCAAATCCGTACAATAAATACAGCACCCTTGGCCGAAACGATTTTGTGTCAAGCGCCTTCCTGCAAAACACCATTACGGATTCTCATTACTCCCAGAGAACCCGGCAGGGAAGGCACATCAGTTTTCTTGCCAGGATGATGAAAGATTTCAACTACACTACGATAAAAGGAATTGGGGTAGATGAACAAACCGCGGTATGTATTGATGGAGCAGGAGTAGGAAAAGTTTTTGGTATTAACAAAGCCTATTTTATACAGAATGAATCACTCGGCCCTGAGACCTGCATAAGCGGAACACCCCTTACCTGGAACCGGAATGCACTTGCAGTTAAAGCTTACAGCATCGATGGCTCTTCTACCGGAAATGGCAGCTTCAACGCAACCAACTGGACTTTCAGCGGCGGCACCGCGTTTCACTACTACGTAAATAACGGAACACTCAGCACAAACTAGCATCCATAATTTTCCTCGCAGTTATATCAATTACCGGGTTAATTGTTGGGGTATTCATAGTAGACATCAATTTCACCGCCCACAGCCGGGTCGATGTACACGCCGATAGTTCCTTTTGTCCAGTTTTTTTGCTGCATGAGTTGAACGTAGGGCGTAAAATCTCCGTATTCGCTCAATCCAACAAGCCCCTCAATATTCCTGATTTTTGATTTCGCTGCAACGAGTACGTTGCCATCAAGGGAAGAGCGTTCCAGGTATATGCGTCTATAATTCGGCCGGTTAAAGCGTACTTCGTAATATGAATCCCGTGGGTCCATGGCCACGATGATGGTCGCTGTTCCAACTGGTCCGAAAAAGATGGCGCGTTGATACCAGGCATCGGTAAATGTTCCCGTAGGGGCATTGATGATCACCGGTTGAGTCATTGGTAATTGAACTTCCTTAACCAGCGCATATTGGCGGGCAGTTAGGTCAGTCTTTATTTTAGAATAGGCCATCACTTCGGTCTTATAATTTCCGCTTGCCAGCTGCTGAAGATTAAGTTTGAAAGAAGTCGCAGCTTTATCAAGTGTCTTCCACAATTTGATCATGTTGTTTTGGTCGCGAACAATCGCCACCACAGAATCAATTGTCCCCATCCCGATCCCTGAAGTTGAAAACTGGATGATCAATTCCTGGTTAACGGGTTGTGCCACCGGCGGAATTACGGGGTCTTTTTTGCAGGAACTAAATACGAAAAGAATCATAAAGACAACAGCCAAGCTGGAAGCTGCTTTAAAATGAATTGTTTGCATGATCGGTTATTTTACTGGTGCAAACATAGCTTCAGCCGCAAAGCAACACAATCGCATAAATATGTTGTATTATCATCTCGGCCTTACGTTCCGGATGCGAAAGATTGGCAACTCTCCTGGCCCGGATGTTAAGTCCAAAATTTCTCTTATGTGCACAAAAAACGACCAGCCTTTTTCATAGGTTTCCAACACCTTTTTGCAACAAAAGCAGTGTGGAAAAGTCTTTCGTGAATCAAAGAACAAATGCAGCCTGTCGACACAATGATTTCATGAGGCCGGCGTTATTCGCACAGCGAAACCATAATGGTCGCTTGCAGTTCATTTATAAACCGGGTTCACAAAATGTTCCGGCAACATGAACACTCAACTTATCCTTTCAAACCACAACAAAATGGAAACAACACATCACCTCGACAACGTTTTTTATCCCTACGATTTTCGCTTCCGTATTGGCACAATTCACAATGACTTTGTAGCAAAAGACGCAACCGGCAATACAAAGGCCTTCGTAAAACAGAAACTTTTTAAATTCAAAGAACATGTTGAAGTTTTTTCTGATGAATCACGGTCAGAGAGATTGTATGACATCAGGGCCGACAAATGGCTTGATTTCAACACGACTTACACCATAACTGGAAGCAACGACCGCCACATGGGCCGGCTTGCCCGAAAAGGATGGCGCTCCCTGTGGAAGGCTTCTTATGAATTGTACAATGAAAAAGACCAGCAAGACCTGGTGATCCAGGAAAAAAATGCCTGGGTAAAAGTCGCTGATTCGGTCTTTTGCGAAATTCCGGTGCTGGGATTGGTGAGTGGCTATCTCTTCAACCCAAGCTATACGGTTAAAAGACCCGATGGCACCCTGGTAGCGACCTTCACGAAACAGGCTTCTTTTTTTGGGCGGAAATTTCAATTGAACCAGGACGCACCATTTAATAATGGTGAAGAGCTGCGCATACAGTTAGGTGTTATGATGATGGCGTTGCTGGAAAGAAGGCGGGGTTAATTTTTGAAAACAATCATTTTTATACGAGCGCTGGACGAGATCCGGCGCTTTTTGTATTCATTCCTGTGAGCGGGAAAGATTGGTTACAGTTTAGGGTACCTAAAAATTTGTAAAAAGCTTACTCCAACGGCAGGATGAAATTACATAGAGACCGAGAACTAGATACCCACATACCAGGCCCAGCCGCTATCGCCCTGGTCAACAAATTCGTCGCTTACAACGATGCGTTCCAAATACTTGAGACTTTTATAGCCGATCTGGGTTTCTACCCGCAAACGGAGCGGCGCTCCATGCCGAATGGGCAGGGCTTTTCCATTCATGCCATAAGCAAGAATTGTTTGTGGATGAAATGCATCGAGCAGGTCAATGCTATCCACGTAGCCGTCATACGCATAGAAATTTACAAAACGAGCGCTGGGCAGAATTCCCGCATTTTTTAAGATCAATCCCAGGGGAACTCCGGTCCACTGGCCAATGGCAGACCATCCTTCTTCGCAGGTATGTCGCGTGATCTGGGTTCGGGCAGGCAGGCTTTGCAATGCAGCGAGGGAATATTTGCCAGGCTTTGCGACCCTTCCTTCCACCGATAAATTCCAATTCGAAAATCCATTGTCACGGAAACGACCATACGTTTCATTATGAGCGGGTTTCGAAGCATCCCCGGGGTCAATGGTACCCACGGCCGGGAACGAGGTAATGTCCCCATGATGATATTCCCGTGCGAGCGACTGACCAGGCAAAAGCGTGCGGTGTGCCAGGTAAGTAAAGGCATCTCCCATCCGCAACAGGTTACCATAAGTAGGCGGCAGTTTTTTGGAACATCCCGGGAGCAGCAGGCCGCTTAAGGCACCAATGCCGGTGATGATCGCACGGCGCCGCGTGAAGAGTTTATGTTGTTTCATGTTTGTTGTTCAAATGTCATTGCACTCATTTGTTTTCTAAATCCCGACCGGATAACCATCGTTACATGCACGATGAGAAACAGCACCAATGCTGTTGATGCAAAAAAATGAATGGTTCTTGCTGATTGGGCACCAAAAAATATTTTAGGTAAAAAAGGATATGCAGCAGTTAAAGCCGGTGACATGGTAAGTCCGGTCATAATGGTTAATGGAAGAAGAAAAAAAATCACGAACAGGTAAGTAAACTTTTGTAAAACGCCGTAGTGCGGACCGCTGGTCGCAGGCGGGATGCGAAACAGCACATGACTTTTTACGTCATGCCACACTAATTTTCGGGAAAACTCCCGGGCCCGGGGTACCAGGTTCCGGATAATATGTCCACTGAAGATGCCGGTGAGTACATAGGCAATTCCAGTTAAGGTGAGTACCCAGGCAGCAAGAAAATGGAGACTTCTGCCCCAGCCATTTTGATTGAAAATCTCATACGTGCGGCCGGCAGAAACGGGCGACCCGGCTACTGCAAAAAAAGCATCGCTTTTCTCCCAGCCGCCATGCTGGTAATTGCGACTCACGGGAAGCTCTATCAAGGCAGGTGTAAGGTCATTACCAACTTCTCCCCAATACAACCTGGGATGGCACATAAGAATCACAAAACCACTGATGGCAAGGGCCATGAAACTCGCAGTAACTATCCAATGAGACAATTTCACCCAACCCTTGTGCTGGTTTGTTTGCTGGGTTTTATTTTTGGGAGCAGTCATTTGAAGAGGATCAATGAAGTGAAACAGTTACCTCTTAAATGTACATTTTTTATTTAATGTTTTCGCCATTCCAGCGTCAGGGAAATGCCGCTTCTACAGGCCGATAAAAGCGCTGGCCAGCCATTGGTGATACTTCGCTCTGCGGATAAGAATTTGCGTGCTTGGTTATTACACCGGGAAGTAAAGGTGAAATGTCGCTCCTTCGCCCGGTATACCAGAAGCTGTAATCTGGCCTTTATGTGCCTGCATAATTTTCTTGCACAATGCGAGGCCTATGCCGGATCCTTCATATTGGGCCTGGTTATGGAGACGGGTAAATACGTTGAAGATGGCGTTCGCGAATTCTTGCTTAAAGCCAATACCGTTGTCCGCAAAATGAAACACGTGGTAGCGTTGGTTATCTTCCTCTTCAAATTTTTCAGGCTGCGAGCCGGCTGTTATAGTGATCTCCGGCGCTATCCCTGGTTTTTGAAATTTGATGGAATTAAATATCAGGTTGGAGAAAAGCTGCTTGATCAAAAATGGTTGGCCCTTGATTGCTGGGAGTTCTCCAACATGAATTTTGCCACCCGACCGTCCGAGCAGGTCTTCAAAATCCGGAAGGATTTCGTCCACTAAGGTCCGTGTGTCCGTCAACGCGGTTTGTTCTTCTGTATTTCGAATGCGGGTATAGTGCAGAATGTCCTTCAATAAGGTTTGCATGCGGTTAGCTGCCTGGCTGATCTTCGTGATCTTCTCTTCAACTTTTTTAGCGTCAACCTGTTCCCCTGGCGAAAGAATGCGTGATGCCATGATCTGGATCTTGCGAAGAGGTTCCTGCAGGTCATGGGTACTGATCCAGTTCAGGTTTTCCAGTTCTGCATTTGCTTCTTTAAGTTTACCGGAAAGACTGCGATATTTTTGCTCCTCTTCACTGATGTGTAGGAGGTTTACATATTTCTCGAGGGAATGCGCATAGCTCGCCGCTGCGGTTAGTTCCGGTTGCAGCCACTCTTTACTTTTACATCGCACCACTTCTTTCCATAACTTAAATGAATTACGTGGTGACAGTCCTTTTTCATTTTTTACGATCGCTTTTGTAGGATCCCCGGCCCAGTCAACCTCAACTAAACTTTGTGGCCGAAACCAGGTGATACAATGGTTATTACCCGGTCCTATCTTATGAAAAACCACGCCTGAAGCGGATTCGCAATAATCCGTTGCTTCCGGAAAAATTGATGCGAGGTGCGACGTAACTACGGCTGTTTCGACTGATTTCAATAAGCGATTCATCAACGCAACAATTTCTTCTTCCCCGGGAGTGGTTCCGTTCATAAACAACCGGTTGTTGGCCAGGATGGCTACGCCGTTTGCATTGCAGATCTCCAATAGCAAGGGATTTGCAATGATCTCTTCAAAAGCAGGATCAGCAAGTTCGTGATAAGCTGCCTCCACTTTCTCTAAGGCTTCGTTACATTTTTTTGCCACGTCATACTCCTCATTTAGCTGTCGGGTATCAATCTGGGCTGTAATGAAATGTCCCTGCAGTTTAGCGGCAAAGCGCTGCTCATGACTGAGGTTCTTGGGAGAATAATGATGACACGCGATCAATCCCCACAATTGACCTTTATAAATTAACGAGATGGTGAGCGTAGCGCCCACACCCATATTGTGGAGGTATTGAACGTGGATCGGTGAAGTGCTGCGGAGAACCGAGTTGCTTAAGTCCAGGTTCTTGCCCGGCAGGTTATCGATCGTGTAAATGGGCACTGGAGTGTAGTCAACATCTACGATCACCCGCAAAAGGTTGCGAATATATAATTCCCGCGCCTGCGGCGGAATATCAGTGTGCGGATAATGAAGTCCTAAAAATGGCTCGAGTGACTCTTTGCAGCTTTCGGCAATCACTTCACCATTGTACTGTTCGTCAAATTGGTACACCATTACGCGGTCGTAACCCGTGATCCTACGCGTGCCTTCCGCGACCAACTGGCATAGTTCAGCCAGCGATCTTGTTTCTTCCATATAGCGGAGAAACAACTTCGTTTGTTCGTAAACGTCAGTAAGTTCTTTCTTTGCGAATAATGGCTCACCTTCCAGTACCAGGTAAGCTCCATTATGATGAAGTGTACAGTTGAATTCTTTGTTGGCTAAATTCAACAGGCAATTCACTGGCTCAGTGTTGTTGCCATGCTGATCGAGCAGGTCGGAGGCAGCAGTTCCAAAAACTTCTTTAAGGTGTTTACCAAGCAATGCGGTGTGCGACAATCCAAGAAAGTCAGCGACGTTTTCGCTACAAAATTCAATGGTTGAGTCCGCCTGTGAAATGGCCAGCAAAAACCCATGAGGTTGAATACTCCCTGGGATATGAATGGGTTCCTGTTCGCAGTTGGTTAAGTTTACAATGTCCCGGTTAACGATGTCTTTGATCTGCATGAATTCAACTATCCTTTGAATTGATTATAGATTTTGGTAAAAGCAAATCTTGCACCGTTTATAATTTCCTCACCCGCGCCTTCCGCAACTTCGGCTTTGCCCAGTTGTTGTAAAAAGTTTTTCCACATCGACCCGGTCGCGCCTCCATATCCACCAAAATACCTGGCCCCGGTTTCCGGGGTATAGCCTAATGCTTTTTGCACATTATTCCCGATGAAGCGGCCTCCGAGGGTTGATCCTTCCAGCACGTACATAATTCCCATAGCAAACGCAGTGCTCATATTTTCGTGGGCGGCAGAAAGCGGCAAAATAGCCGTGTTTTCGTATTCCGCGTCCAGGTAATGAAGGTCGTCGAGAAGAAGCGGCAATTTTCTGCGTTCTTCCAGGTCAGGAATTGTGTTTGCCAGGAGTGGGAAGATATTTTTCTCAAGATCCTGCACTACAGGAAGCATGCGGAGCAGGTAATTTCTATAACCGGTCGTTGTTATCTCTGGACTTGTAATTGCGACAGATAGTGGCAATTGTTCAAGTGCCCGGTGCATGGGGGCAGTGTCTTCTTTCAGTTGGTTGAAAAAAATATCTCCCTTCTGCGAGCGTGGAGTTTCGCTAGCCAGCTGTTGCTGCATGTAGAACTAATTGATGTGTAAATAATTGTCGCGGGTGGGCGAGAAGTTTTGCCAGTCGATGCTAAGAGCCGTCTGGATAGACTGTTTTAGTGACGTATAGCTATTAGGTTTCGGTAAATAATAGCTGGCTCCCAGTTCCCTGGTCTTGTTAATGGTCGCGGGGTCTGTAGAAGTCGATAAAATAATGATCGGCAATTCTTTAAACTGGGAAGTATTCCTCAGTTCGCTCAGGATCTGGAATCCATTTTTGCCGGGCATATTTAAATCCAGGAATAAAATCTCCGGAGATGGCGGTGGGTTTTTCAAAGCTTCAATCAACTGGTCTGCCTGCATATGCGTATGCAGATCGACTTCGCCCAGGAGATCATGAACAGCATCGGTAAAGTACTCAATGTCATCCGGATCATCATCAGCGTAAAAAATGGTAAATTGATTCATATTGAAAATCAAATGTAAATATTAAATAAACAGGTCGAACGATTTGCGTTTAAAAAAGCCACAAAACATTAAACAAAATCATGCCGGATTGCACACGATTTAACAGTTGGCTTTAGTTCTGATCTTTTAAAATCCCTTCCCTTTTCCCGCAGGAAAAAATTTTTCTCCGCAAGCGCAACTTTTTTTGAAATGGAGACCCTGTTTGTTATTCTTCCACAGCAACGTTTTTTGGTAAGATATAAGTGAGAAGATTGGTTCCCATTATGAGTAGCCATCATTCAAAATGTCTAAAAAACGATTCCTTTGAAAAAGTACTTTCCGAAAGGACATGAACTTAAATTTTAACAACTGGAAATCCCATCGAAGTGTCGTTGATCTCCAGCCTTTTGAGTGGATTAGAATTTTTGAGTGGTATTGGCCGGGGGAGGAGGAGCCAGGTTTCTTTGGGGAAGATTAAAAGCGGGATAACTGTTTCGCTCAACACCAATACTCCCGGAAACGGAAAATGTTTTTGCTTCGTTCACATACATCAAACCTAATTCTGCCCTCGACGCTAAACCCAGCCTGTTTGATTGCAAAAAGCTATTTGACTGGCCAAATCCTTTTACATTGTTTGGAGCGAAAGTGGGATTGAAATTGATATAGGAAGGTGCAATTGAAAGTCCACCAAAGGCATAAAGGTTATTCGTTAGTCTACGGTTTAAACGCATGCCCAACGGGACAGATAGGATGGAGGCGTTACCAGACTTTGAGAAAAGAAAACCGGTTGAAATGCCCGTATACCGGGTAACAAACCATTTTTTACCGGGTGTGCTGTCGTTAAAAAATTGCTGATCTGCCATCATTGCCCGATCTGCATAACTCAAGCTTCCGGGTAAATAAAATTGCGCCTCTACCTGGAGCGTCGTCACCAGTAAGATCAACCCGATAATACATTTCATACACACAGAATTAGGTATAAAAATACGGATAAGCGATGGTTTCATTTCTACCCGTGTAAAAGTTAACACAGGTTTTCTTTTAAATGGTGATTGACAATACCAGGATTTCATTTTGCTCAGCTGCCATGAACTCTCCTGATCGCCACAAATTTTGATGCATTTTTTCTGCTCCTAATCTTTTCCTGGACCTTTCTCAATTTGATGCCGGCAACATGTTGCGGATGGCACTGATCCTCCAGTTCCCTTTTTCTTTAATAATTAAAAAGCTGCTCCACATCTTGCGCTTTGAGCCATCCTTGTTTTCAATTTCATATTTACAATCCACCAGGGCGCTGGTGGGGGTTAATTTGCGCAGGTACTCGATCTGGAGGCTGCGGCTCCCCGGCGCGGTGGCCGAACTTTTTAACATGCCGTCCACTGCAGCTCCAATACCCATGCGCCACTCACCGGTGGAAACCAACTGATCCACATCAGCGGTTAAGATTTTTTTTAATAAACCCGTATCCCTGTTTTCCCTGGCTTCTGAGTAGAGGGTGATCAGGTGCCGGATGGATTTTGTTTCATTCTCCATCGCCCGGTCATTTTGCGCATATGCGCCTGTGGTAGTTAGTCCTACCATCAACGAAAGCATCAAGTGTTTTATGTTCATTTTTAGTTCTTTTGTGTGATGTTATGGCTCACGCCTCTGGAGACCTTGGTTCAATCGCTATCGATGGTGCAACCAATCAATTAAATTACGAAGACCCTTGTAAAGTTGAGCATCACTGGCTCATTTCCAACAAGGATAGAATAAATTTTAAACCGCTGTTTAATTCACCTTCTTCAACGTAATTATATTCTGACTCTCGACGGATTGTAGGAACTTTAGGCAAACAACAAACATGGATGACCTTATCGCGGCACGCATGCAAATGGCGGTTTCCCTTGGGTTCCACATTGTATTTGCGTGCATCGGAATGACGATGCCTATTTTAATGGCTTTTAGTGAATGGAAATGGTTGCGCACAAAGAAGCAGGAATATCTCGACGTAGCCAAAGCCTGGTCAAAGGGTGTGGCTATTTTCTTTGCCGTCGGCGCTGTGTCGGGTACGGTTTTATCTTTCGAGTTGGGACTTCTATTCCCGGGTTTTATGGAACACGCTGGACCCATCATCGGCATGCCTTTTTCCTGGGAAGGCACTGCATTTTTTATAGAGGCCATCGCCCTGGGGATTTTCCTGTATGGTTGGAATAAATTAAATAGATGGGTGCACTGGATGTCGGGCGTGGTCGTTGGCATATCCGGCGTGCTTTCGGGCATTTTTGTTGTTTCGGCGAATGCCTGGATGAACAGTCCGGCAGGTTTTACCTGGCAAAACGGGCGGCCTATCAATATCGACCCCGTAGCCGCAATGTTCAACAGCGCCTGGCTTTCGCAGGCAATTCACATGTCACTGGCCGCCTTCGTTTCTACGGCATTTGCGGTTGCCGGCGTGCATGCGTACCTGCTAGTAAAGGATCGGAACAACCTTTTTCATCGCACCGCCGTAAAAATGGCGCTCTCATTCGGCGCGATAGCGGCACTACTTCAACCGATCAGCGGTGATTTTTCTGCCAAGGATATTGCCCAGCGACAACCGGCAAAACTGGCCGCCCTTGAATCCTTATACAAAACGAGCAAGCCGGCTGATCTCGTGATCGGGGGCATTCCAAATGACACGGAAGAGCGGGTTGATTATGCCCTGCATATTCCCGGGTTTCTGAGTTTCCTGGCACACGGCAATTTTGAAGCGGAAGTGACAGGGCTGGATAAATTTCCAAAAGACGAGCGGCCCCCGGTGCTGATCACCCATATCGCTTTCCAGGTTATGGTAGGTATTGGAATGCTGCTGGCACTGACAAGCCTCCTATTCCTCGTGTTTAGTAAGTGGAGAAGACGAACCTTATCGCGAAAGTGGTGGTTATCCTTCATCGCATTGCTGACACCGATGGGTTTCATTGCCGTAGAAGCAGGTTGGGTAGTGACCGAAGTTGGGCGACAGCCCTGGATCATCTATGGCGTTATGAAAACCAAAGATGCTGTTTCCCGCATGCCGGGTTTACAATATTCCTTTTACACTATTTCAGCCGTTTACTTACTGCTCACGCTGATCATCATCTGGATGATGCGCCGGCAGATCGCTACGGTTAAAACCAATTACCCTTCTGCAAGTCTTAACCAATAACCATGTTAGCCATCACCATTATCATCCTCGGCGTTTCCTTCATCCTCTACACGGTGCTCGGTGGGGCAGACTATGGTGCCGGCATCATTGAAACCTTCGCCGGGAGAAGGGCAGAAAAAACCATCTCGAAAGCCATTGCACCCGTTTGGGAAGCTAACCACGTTTGGCTTATCCTCGCCATCGTCATCCTGTTCACCGGATTTCCAAAGATCTATGCTACCATCAGTACAGCCTTGCATATTCCATTAATGGTTGTGTTGATCGGTATCGTGCTTCGCGGTACTTCTTTTACGTTTCGCCATTATGATGTCAGCCACGATTTCACGCACAAATACTACACGGTGTTGTTCCGGGTATCAAGTTTCGTAACGCCGTTCTTCCTGGGGATCACGCTGGGGGCGATGATCTTTGGGAACATCACGACGGATCCGGATTCGGGCGGCTTTTATGAGCATTTTATTCTTCCCTGGTTAAATTGGTTCTGTATCACCATGGGCGTATTTTCAACTTCTTTGTTTGGATACATTGCCGCCGTTTTTATGATCGGTGAAGCAGGGTACGAGATCGAGCAACAGAAATACGTTCGTTATGCAAAGCGCCTGCTGCTGCTTTCAATTGGAATTGGAATACTGGTGTTTCTCGTCGCCGAAGGCCAGGGGCATCACCTGGTGAAATTATTTTTCAAGTCATCGCTCAGCATTGTATGCCTTTCGGTGGTGGTACTTTTAATTCCGTTGATCTATTACCTGTTCAACCATCCTAATATTTTGTACCTGCGTGCAGCCGTTGCCGTACAAATTGCGGCGATCATGGCTGGTTGGTTTGCCATCCAGTTCCCCGTGATGATCAATGAAAAAAATGGCGCACACCTCACGTTTTACAACACGCAGGCGCCACCCGAAACTTTTTATCAATTACTCATTGCGTTGTTCGTGGGTTTGGTGCTGATCATCCCCGCCTTCTACTTTCTTTTCAAGGTATTTAAGAAAACAAAAGATTAGCATCTCTGAGTCCGGGATGTCCAGTTTACTTATAAAAAACGGCCACCGTTTGTGCGGTGGCCGATCTATAATTTTATTTGCTCAAACCAAACCAACGTTATCCGCGATGCGCAGAAAAGGATGCGGGCGCTAGGCAAGGATTTCTCTTAAACCTTAAGTGTATTCGTTAAATATCCATAACTGGATGTCACGCTGGCGAGTGCATCAGCTGGCATATCATGTTCTACAAAAAAATGCTTCATGCCCGAGGCCTTCGCTGCAGCAAATATTGGTTTGAAGTCGATGGTGCCACTGCCTACCGGCAGGATTGTTTCATGCTTCGCATCCAAATCTTTTACATGCCATAGAGGAAATCTTCCCGGGTGTTTATTAAACAAGGTAACGGGGTCTGTACCGCCCTTGATCGCCCAGGCAAGATCCAGTTCCATTTTTACATTTGTTGGGTCGGTTTCGGATAGAAAAAGGTCGTAGGGTATTTTTCCCTCCACGGCACGAAATTCCGCATCATGGTTATGGTACGCGAACTGAACACCCGCTTTCTTACAGGCATCGCCCGTTTTTTTCAATACTTCAATGGAAGACTTTATGTCATCCATGGTCGTGATGGGGGTATTGGCACAAACTAAATATTCGACGCCTGCGCTGGCAACTTCATCCACCAGTTCCTGGTAATTATCCCGCAAATTTTTCATAGGCGGAATTACAAGCGGCTTGCCATCTGCACCAACCGGCATCTTAGCACCTGGAGGCAATTTAAAGGGCGCTCCCAATACGTGATGCGATTTCCAACTCATACCCATATCCTTTAACATGGTTGAAAACTCCAGCGGTTTCACTCCGTAGTAGCCGCCTTTTTTACTAAAGGCTGATTCAATTTCTGTGTACCCGATAGCCGCGATTTTCTTTAACGTGCCGCTTACATCACCATCAATAGAATTAAAAAATGTAAACAACTGCAAGCCAATTTTGTGTTGTGCAGGTGCAGTGAATAAACCGGCCATTGTTTGGTTGGAGAACAGCAACCCGCCGAGCGCAGCAGCCGAAGATTGCTGCAGGAATTTTCTTCTGTTTTGCATGATGTGAAAATTTGAAAAAAGGTGAACTATGAATTTAAGAATATCTGTTTGCAGGCCCAGTTATTTTTTCCTGATGTTTCAATGAGGTTAACCAGCTACGCCAGGAATTGTCGCATGCGATTATTATGATGCAAGCGACCTTACTTCGGTGTTTCTTGATTTAATAGAGTTTTCGGTAACTCCTTCATATGATATTCCTGAATCAATGGCGGATTTTCAGGAGATAAAGTAAAGTAAACCTCAATGTCTGTTTTTTCTCCTTCCAGTACAAATTTTCCCCTGAGTTGATTCTCCGGTTTTAATTCTTTAACCGCGATGATCTTCCCTGCCTTCTCATACAACGCTGTTGCTTGTTTTTTCAAACTATCGATTGGGTTATCCGGGAAAAAGTTTTCTGCAAACAGGCCGCTTTGTTCCGCATTGGTCCATGCCGGTAACAAATTGACCAATTCATTTTTACGTTGCTCAAGAAATTTAGAAGGCGCCAGTTGGCGCGGCTGCAGGGCCGCGATTTTTACCAGCGTATCCAGTATGCGCAGGTTGATGGCACCCATGGGCGCATAGGTGCGATTGGCAAAGGCAACCACGCCAATTCCGTAGTCGGGCATAATGCGCCATTGGCTGCCAAAGCCGGGCAGTCCGCCGCTATGCGCAATGTATTTTTTTCCGTCACAATCAACCATCCAGCCCAGCCCATAACAATAAGCGGAGGTTACCGCACAGGTTCTGCCATCCGGAAATTTATAATCGCTGATAAAGCCATTCCATCTCCAGGGATGCTGCATCTCCCTGACCGAACTTCTTTTGATGGGACCAGTTTCTTTGGAATTATTTGGCGGCCAGGCCGACAAATGCAACGCCATGTAAGCGGCAAACTCATCAATCGAACTGATCATCGAACCCATAGCGCCCCAGCTGCCGTCCCGGGTGTCGTGTAACAAAGTTTCTTCATTCCACTTTTCATTCAACCAACGATAGCCATGCGCCAGTTTTTCCGGCACGACATCACCAAACTCATAAGTTGTCGTCTTCATACCAAGCGGCTCAAGAATATTTTGACGGATGTAATCCTGGTAACGCATACCGGCAACCTTAGTGATGATCTTACCCTGCAAGGCAAAGCCGAGGTTGCTGTACTCATACGCGATACCCGGCGGGTTAGAAAATGAAATTTGTTTACCAATAAAATCGAGCAAATCTTTATCGGTGTCTGCTAACTGGCGATCGCCCCAGGGATTGTCTTCAGGAAAACCTGCGCTGTGACTCATCAGGTGACGGATCGTTATAACAGGCGCATCTGCTGTAGGGTATTTTAATGTTTTGAGTTCGGGGATATACAGGTAGGCCGGATCATCCAGGTTCAATTTGCCTTCATCCCGCAGTTTCAACAAGGCCATGCAAGTGAAACTTTTGCTCATCGACGCGATGCGGAATAAAGAAGAAGTAGTGGCCGGAATTTTCTTTTCAACATCGGTATAGCCATAGCTGTTTTTATAAACCAATTGTCCGTCAACGACGAGCCCAAATGAAATACCCGGCAGGTGATTTTCAACGGCATATTTCCGGTAGAGACTATCAATGATAGCGAAGCTTCCTTTTATCTTGTCGGCTCGCGCCGCATCGGCGAATGCTGCCGGTGCGTAAGTGCTATCATACAGCGGCATGGCCACGGAACTGCTTTTTTGATTGCCCTGGTTGCAGGCAGTCAATGCGATGCTGGCGGTAACAAGAAACAACAGGTTTTTCATGCGGGAAATGTTAAGATGAACAAGATAATATTTCTAGCGCTATTAGATTGGCTTTGGAAAATGAAGCGAGGCTTTGAAATTATGAATTCTTTAGTTGGCAATACGAACGCAAGAAATTCCCGCGGTGGTGTTTTGACCCACAGCCCGGTAACGGCGAACCGTACACGCAAGTTGTCATCTTATCCTTTATTAACGATTCTCATTTTTACGAGGACTGCCCTTATGTGTAATTATAACCGTCGGTTATTTGTGCTCAGCTGAGATGTTATTTCTACAATGTGCGGAGAAAAAAAGAAAGCCAAAGGAAGATAACTGTGGTCGTTTCACTTCGGTTGGTGCTGGTAACAATAACCATTGGCAATACTCGTCATGTGTTTACATTGGTTGCCCGCCTTGGTTTGGCCTTTACACCGAACAGTTGAACTTTCACCACGGGCTTGCTGCGAAACGAGCGGGATGGTGGTTGTCGCACCGGGCGGCTGACAAATTTTACAGGCACCTAAACCCGCCTGCAGCGCCTCGTCCAGCGAAAGTTCTTTCGATACATTTTTTACCATGCGACAGGAGGCCAGGTGATACTTATGCCCGGAGGGCGTTTTAAAAACCTGTTGAGCCGTCGTGGGAAACGCGAGAGTAACCAGTAGGAATGAGAAAAGAAGTTTCAGCAGGCGCGGCATAGTCGAATATAACCCAAAAATTAATTCACGTTTTCTGATTATTTTTAAGAGAGACCGATATTATTGAACAACGGCGAAAATACTTGCCGCACCAAACATAAAAAATGGCTAATCATATCATTGCACCTCTTTGGTCACAATTCGGCGCCAGCATCGACATGCTTGAAAATGCCATCATCGCCTGCCCGCCCAATCATTGGGCTACCGAGCGGAAATTTTGGTACAATGCCTATCACACGCTGTTCTTCCTGGACTATTACCTCACGCTTGAACCGGCAGCTTTTGCGCCCCCATCTCCATTTACGGATGCTGAATTTGGTGATGAGTTGCCGGAGCGTACTTATACAAAAGAAGAATTGCTGGATTACCTGCAGAAGTGCCGGGAGAAATGTCGTGTACTGATTGCGGGAATAAGCGAGGATGATCTGCAGCGCCGCTGGATCAATGTTTCAGGGTCTATGAATTATTCGGTCTTTGAATTGTTGCTGTACAACCTTCGTCACGTGCAGCATCATGCAGCACAGTTGAACTTGATACTTCGGCAGGAGATCAATCAAGCGCAACGTTGGGTAAGCCGAACTAAAAACGGGCTGGACGGAACAATGATTGACGGATTATAAAATTAAAGGCAAGTGCACTGCAAGTCAAATATCAACTGCTGCTGTGCATCGAACATCACGCATGATATGGTTCTGACACAATGGTTTTTGCCTGCGGCTGAATATTTTGATTCACCCGGAACAAATTATTTGGATCAAACTTCGCTTTTACCGCCGCCAGTTTTTGATAGTTGTCTCCATACGTGGCCTTGATCCGTTCATCCCCTTCTTCCATCATAAAGTTGACGTAGGCACCACCCATTGAGAATGGATGTAAATCGCTCCAATATCCTTTTGCCCACTGCGTGATCCCGTCTTTATCACCACCGGGTTCATCAATGCCAACGATGACGGTGGCATAGATTGCGTCCCGCGAATTCCACGCGGTGTCGGTTTTACCAACGCGGCCAGCGGCACCATTCACCGGGTATATGTGCATGGTTGACAACATCGTCGGCAATTTTTTCCCATGATGAATGTGAATATCGATCTCCTCCTCGCTCAGCGTTTTAAAAAAATCCGCTTTCCAGTACAACAATAAACCGGGAGGGTATAGCGCATCAAACATGGATTGCAACGCAGGGACCGGCAAGGGCCCAACAAAATCGAGCGCCGGCGTTTTGAAAGCGCGGATCGGTTTAAATACTTCGGCCGCTTTGTCCATATCACCGGAGTAGCACCAGACAATTCCGCACATTTTTTTCAACTGCAGCTCCTGCGGAAAAGGATCCGCCGGCGGCACCGTCAAAAAGGCAAAGAAGCCGTTGATGTCGTCCGGGGCCGTGGTAATAAATTCATGGTACCAGCGCATTACTTCTGCTGAGTCTTCCAACTCCCACAACATGGGGCCTCCATAGATGGTGTGCACGGGAGACAGGCGGAATGTGAAAGAAGTCACCACTCCAAAATTGCCACCTCCACCCCGAAGTGCCCAAAAGAGTTCCGGATTTTCCTGCGCTGAAGCCTGGACTTTTGAACCATTTGCCAGCACCACGTCGGCACTGATTAAATTGTCAATTGATAAACCGAGGTGCCGGGTTAAATGACCAAGGCCGCCGCCGAGGGTAAGGCCGCCCACCCCAGTGCTGCCGTTGATCCCACAAGGAACACACATGCCCACCTCGTGCGTCGCGGCATCCATTTCTTTCAACAGGCAACCTCCGTGAACGGTGACAGTCTTATTGTCCTTACTTATGTTGATCGCTTTCATTTGTGACAGATCGATCACCAATGCATCATCAGCTACTCCCAGCCCGCCGGCATTGTGCCCTCCGCCTCGTACGGATAATAACAGGTTATTTTCTGCCGCGAATTTTACACAGGCACTCACATCTTCAACAGTTGCACATTGTACGATTCCCGCGGGCTTTTTATCTATCATACTATTGTACACTTTTCGAACAGTGTCATACGCGGCTTCGCCGGGAAGAATGACTTTTCCTTTAACCTTACTCCTGATGGTGCTCATTAGATCGATGGTCATAAAACTGGTTTTACGGTGGCGAAAATTTATGTCTAGGAGAAATAAAAATAGCGGGGGCGAACAGATGCAGTGTTGCTGGAAAGCTCAATAAAATTGCTGTGGCGTTCAGCTGGCGGAGGTAGGAAATTCAAAAATGGGGAGATTAAAACTTGTGGCCGGTTTATCGGATCCGAAATCACGCCGGTAGTACAGCCTGATTCAGGCATGGGCGAGGTTGCTTCCGCGCCGATATTGCAAGGGAGCCGAACCAAATTTTTCACGGAACATCCTGCTGAAATGGGTGGGGTTTTCGAAACCACTTTCCTGGGCAATTTCGTTGACAGGCTTCTGGCTGTTCATGATCAACACACGGGCATAATTCAAGCGTTTCTCCATTAGCCATTTGCCGGGCGTGGTGTGATAGTTGAGCGAAAATTCCCGTTTGAACGAAGCCAGGCTTCGATGCGCAATTTGGGCAAATTCCGCCAGCGATAAGTTGAGGGAAAAATTAGCTTCCATTATTTCAGAGATAGAAGGTTTATGGCTCCCGCTGATATTTTTTACGTACGAACGCAAACTTGCATTGGAAGGGTTTGACAGGATATCGAACAACAATTCCTTAAACTTCAATTCCAACAAATTATCAGGAGGTGGGGGCTGCTGGGTGAAGTAGGGAAGGATGCTATAAAAAAATGCCTGTGTGGCAGCGTTCACTTTTATTTCAATTAACATATCCGTGGGCGGCGGATCGGCCGCAATGGGCATTTGTGCCTGGTATTCCTGGTAAACGCGTTCTAAAAATTCATCGCGGAAATAAAACACGAGCACTTCCCATTCTGCCCGGTAAACAGTTTCTTTATTATACGCGCCGTGCCTGATGAAAACAGACGTGTCTTCAGTAAGCGTCCAGGAGCGGTCTTTATGATTGAGTTTCTTTTTTCCCTCCAGCGTATAGATGATCTCGTTGTAATTGGTATGACGGTTTATTTCGTCTTCAACCTGCGGGCACATGTAGTTAAGGAAAAGGAGGTCTTTAACTGCCAGCTGCTTAAAATATTCCGGGTGAGCTACCTGGAAATCGTACTTGTTCATCATGGCAAAGCATTTTAAATAGGAGCTTTACCAAGATACACTTTAAAGATTTTATTACAAATACCCCGGTCATGCTCCTGCGCCAACCTGCATTTTGATTTTTTGTTGATCTGCGTCGTAGGGAGTTGGGGATCCTGGCCTTTCTAATTTGAATGCAGTTGACTTGGTTGGATTGCTATCGTGGAAGCTGTAACAGAACGCTAAAATTGTTGACGGAGGGCTTTTTTGATGCCCGCGAAGTTGTCGTCTGACAACTTAGTCACGTCCAGGGAATTAATATCGGAAAGGATGTACAGCATTGTGCCCAGGTCGGTGATGATGCGCTTGATCACCTGGTATTGATTGGATTGTTCAGGGGTAATGTTGTCGCTGTTTTCTTTGATCAACTCATCCCACCTGGCTTCTTCCGCTTCCCAATACCTGATGTAATCATTGATAACTCCCGGGTCGGAAAGATTGATATTTTCTACGCGAAGCGGGAAGATGCGTTTTGTAAATTCTGTGCGGTCCATTTTAGCATTCCTGTAAATTTCATACAATTCGAACATGCAGAATCGCGATTTTAAATACTTGTCTGAAATGGCAACAACGATAAAATTCGCCTTCCCTATTTCCGTCATAAAGGTTGAGATAGTGTCTTTGTAGCGCATGTCTTCCTTGTCTTTCACTACACTGAACCCATCCTGCTTCAGGCTTTCATACAACTGGTCAATAAGCAATTCCTGTTGGTCCCAGGCATAGGAGAAAAATATCATCGGGTTGGCCGGTATGCGCTTTCTTTTCTTAAGGAAAAAGAATAAAGCACCCGCCGCGGCAAGCGCCAGGGCAATTAAGATGAGCAGGTAGTTCGGGCCTTTCCCTGAACCGGTTACACTTAGTAACCCCATGGTTGCAGGTGCTGTTTCTACAATGACCGCAATGCGCATACTCCCATTGTCGCGGAAAACTTCTGTGCCATTTTCATCGATGGAAAAAACACTGAGGTCGATCACCGATTCTTCCGTTTCTTTTTTCGCGTGTACCCGCCAGCCCCAGTTGGTGGGTGCCAGCTCGCTTAATGATTGGGTTTCGGGCGAGAGGGCTTCGACCTGAAATACGCTGGTGTCATATTTAGGCGTAATACGGAAAGCTTTATCACCGGCGATGGTGATGCTATTGATGATCAGGCTGTCGTTTTTGAGTACCGGAGTAGGTTTGTTCTCGTACAGTTTCTTTTTGAAACCTGCCACCAGCTCAGCCACAGCCTTGTTTAATTGTATGGTAACCCTGATATCCATGGTGGTACCCTTCCTGATCCGGTTCTTGTAACCATAAGCGATCGAAGCCTGGGGAACTGCCGCTGTATCACGTCCGGCTGCTGATGTTCGTGGTAAATTAATGGCGTGGGTGGCCCGACCAGGCATCGCTCCACCGCCAGCCCCGGCAAATACAACTGAATCGATGTCACCAATGGAGGCCGCTATTTCGGGACAGCCCTGGTTCTCTGCGCTCCCTGGTGCTTCAGGACATTTGTCCTGGTCGTCGCGTATGCCGTCGCCGTCGTTATCCGGAACAGGGCAACCCTTATATGCTGCCACACCCTTAACATTCGGACAGGCATCATCCTTATCTTCTATACCATCACCGTCTTTATCCAACTGGATGTCACGCCCGGGACTTGCCGATTTCATGCTTCGTGGGGTCTTACAGGTTATGATCAACACACAGAGAACCGACAAAAAAAATATTGAAAGAGCCGTGCGCTTTGCAGTCATGTCAGCAGTTATGAAAAGGGGTGGAAGATCTTTGATTCAATCTTTGTAGAGGTGGAAATTATAAAGAAAACAAATCATGCGTTAAAATTCTTTTCGCAGCCTGTTAAAACTGGGGTGATGAAGTGCTTTCCGGCAGGCCGGATCGCAGGTGCGGATACCCCTAACTGTGATATGTTTTTGACCCGGGTTTGAGAAGATGACAAAGAGTTACGGAAAACGTTTTGGCTAGTTAAAAAACACCGCTGCTGGATTGCTTTTATAATTTCCGAATCAATGTTTATTTTTTAAAATCCTGGATCGCATTGCGCGAAACACCCAGATTTTGTCCTGTTGACCCCTCCCGTTGCGGCCCGCTTTTGGTAGCTTTAACCGATTAAATGATACGTTATGCGAAAACTTATTTTGGAGGAATGGATGTCGCTGGATGGACACGTGGCAGACAAAAATGATCAGCTCGATTTTTTCACCAGCCTGAGCGAAGAAGAAAATAAATACGCCGACCTGGACCAGCTGGAATTTCTCAAAACGATCGATACCATTTTGTTGGGCCGGAAAACCTATGAGTTGTTCGTCGAATTTTGGCCGGAGGCGACCACGGAAAAAGAAGTGATCGCAGATAAATTGAATGCTACGCACAAGATCATTTTCTCAAACACCTTAACAACCGCACCCTGGGGTAAATGGCCCGACGCCGAAGTTAAACAAGGCGATGCTGTGGAAGCAATCAAACAGTTGAAGCAACTGCCGGGAAAAGATCTCGTGATGTGGGGAAGCATTTCACTGGCAGAAGCCCTGATAAAAGAAAATCTCGTAGATGAATATCACATTCAACTTTGCCCCGCTCTTACGGGTGGCGGCCGGAAGCTGTTTCCTACAGATCCGGGATTGTCGAAACTCCAGTTGGTTTCTGTAAAAAATTATCCCAGTGGAAATGTGTTGCTCAAGTACGTGCCGGCCAAATAATCTTCTGAAGGTTGGATAACAAAGGAATCTGCTGCGCAGCGGGATTTCGTACAAGAGGGCGATGCAACGGTGCTCCTGGGTGCACGATGCCCGGACAAAACTTTTCTTCTATAACTCCTATTGAGATGCGGGAAATTAAGGGCCATGTACTTCCGGCCTTCCCCGGAAATCTAGCATGACCTGGCTGCGGGAATGCATGAACGTGTATTTTGATTGTTGCAGCTGTAAATGTAAAAGGCAGTCGATGTACCCTAAGTGGGCAAAGGTTTGCTCAGTTCACCGGGTTTTCGTTCATAAAAATTCGGCAGTTCTTCACACCGTATCCTACGAAATGAGGCACTGTATTCGCATTCCTTGAACAATATGCTTCACCACCAAATCATAGTTGATCAGCCGGCCCTGAACGAAATTGCATTTGCCCAAATTTAACTTGCTTGAAAAAATACGGTACCATTCTCATTAGAGGTTTTCTCATCATTCTT
>JAURWD010000107.1 GCA_030655145.1 Ferruginibacter sp. | reverse complement strand
TTTTTCCGGCATTAAGGTAGCGACCATCAGGTTCTTACCGCTCAGGTACATGTTTGCCGCTTTTTGAATATCAGCCGTCGTTAATTTGTCGACGTATTTTTCATAATTGATAAACCTGTCGATGTCTTCTCCTTCCACTTTATTTTCAATCATATTGCTTGCCCAGGCAGCATTACTTTTGATCGTTTCTTTGTGTGTTTCTTTCCACTGTTGTTTTACTTTATCCAGGTAAGAAGCCTCAATTCCTTTCGTGCGGATCTTAGCAATTTCACTTTGTAAAGCCTGTGTTAAAGTATCTGCTTTTTCAGGTCCGCAAGGAAGCTGGGCAATGAAAGAATAAGAACTGTACGGGACCTTTTCAAGACCGCCGAAAATTCCACCACCATAAATTCCTTGCACTTTTTCACGCAACTCTTCAATGATGCGGATATTCAAAACCTGGGTTAAAGCGCTTGCTTTAAGTGCCTCATCTTCACTGTATGGAACCTCACCCGAAAATACTGCAAGTATCAAACTTTTTTCTTCAGCTCCTTTGTAAGCATTTAAATCGATTTTGCCTTTCGCTGAACGTACCTTGTTATCCGTGTAGGTAAACTTTTTGCCGGTGGCTGGCAAGGAAGCAATGTACTTCTCGATCAACGGTATAAGCTTTGCCTCATCGATGTTCCCAACGATTGCGAACTGCATTCCGCTTACATCACCAAAATGTGATTTGTATATCTCCATAGACCGATCCAGGTTCACCTTGTCAAAATATTCCGCGTGTGGAACAGCAACAGGAGCCAGTGGATTATTACTAAACATCGTTTTATAAAAAGTATCCACAAATGCTGCCTGTGGATTTGCACCTAACATTGCCAGTTGAGATTTGTTTTTCTGGATGTAAGAATTGAAGAGGGAGGTATCTTTCCGCGGAGCGGTAACGTGCAAGGTTAGCAATTGCAACATGGTTTCCACGTCCTTCACAGAACTGTTTCCGTTGAAGCCATCTCTTGTATCAGTGAACACATCCGTTACAGAAGCAGTTTTTCCTGCCAATGCTTTACGAAGATCAACAGGGGAGAATGCTCCGAAGCCCATCGTGCCCGCTATTTGTGTCGCGTATTCTGCGTTAAATTTATCTTTCAGGCTATATTCATTTTTTCCTCCGTACCTGCGGGCAGATAAGATGATCTCATCATTTTTGAAATCGGTCTTTTTAAGCAATACTGTCGTGCCGTTAGAAAGTTTCAATTCCGTCGCGCCTGTTTTTACATTTTTAATTCGGGAAACTACTTTTCCGGCTTTAGGATCTTTAGCAAGAAGATTTGTAGCGATCACATTTTCCTGGTAGGCCTTCACATCCATTTTCTCAACAGATGCAAGGGTTTGCATGATTTTCAAACTATCGGGCAGTACAACTTTGTCATTTGACTCCGGACCAGTAATTGAAACAACTGCATTCGCATTTGCCTTTACCACATCCAGCACTTTATTTACTTCTTCCAGCGTAATGGCTGGCGCGAATTTTTTTGCAAGATCATACTCCACACCAATGCCTGGCATTGCTTCTTTTTCCAGGAAGTGCCTGATCACTTCTTCCACCAACGTTGAAGACTCCGTTTTATCGCGGTCATTGAACGCTTTTTCCATGCGGTTGAGATAGCTCTTTTTAGCCCTGTCTAATTCCGCCTGGCTAAAGCCAAAACGTTTTACTCTTTCAAACTCTGTCATCAAAGCTGTCAAGGCTACCTGAGGGTCATTTGTGCCCGACCCGGCCCCAATTGAAAAGGCATCAAAGCCCCTGGCATAAGAACCAAAATTGGTATAGCCAAAAACAAAAGGTGCGTTCTCTTTTTGCGTAAGTTCCTGTAAACGCTGATTGAAAATGGTTGTGAACAGGGAACGCGTAATATCATTTTTATAGTCTTGTTCTGTTGTTAGTGCAGTCTTCTTGAAAGAAGGGTATTGCACATCGATATCATAGCTGGTAGCCTCTTTGTCTGTAACAACGATGGCATCTGAACTCGTGTAGGCCGGAAAATCCGCATACTTCCTTTCGCGTGGAGCGGCCGGAGTTTTGAGACTGGTAAAATGTTTTTTGATCATTGCCTCCGCTTTTTCAACCGTAATATCACCCACCACGATCACCGCCATCAGATCCGGGCGGTACCAGTCCTGGTAGAATTTCTTGATGGTTGCATGGGGGAAACCTTTTATGATGCTGTCTACCCCGATCGGTAAACGATTTGCATAGAGTGACCCTTTGAAAATACGTGGATAGATCTTTCTGAACATGCGGTCGTTTGCACCTTTACCCAGGCGACTTTCCTCCAGGATGATCGGACGCTCTCCATCAATGTCGTCATTGTTATAAGTTACGTTGTGCGCCCAGTCTTCCAACACCTGGAACCCCTTTTCGAGATTTTCGGGTTTGCTGGTGGGGATGGGAAGGATGTACACCGTTTGATCGAAGCTCGTGTACGCGTTCAGGTCACTACCGAACCCGACGCCGATGTCCTGCAAAAAAGAAACGATGTCGTTTTTCTTAAAATGGGTGGTACCATTAAATGCCATGTGCTCCACCATGTGCGCAAGGCCTTGCTGGTCGTCGTCTTCGTTGATGGAACCAACGTTCACAGCGAGCCGTAATTCAACTTTATTTTCCGGCTTTTTGTTTGGGAGAATATAATAGGTGAGCCCATTTTCCAATTTGCCCATTTTTACTTTGGGATTCATTGGTAAGGTTGATTGAGCGAAAAGGGAAACCCCTGTGCCAACCGTTAGAATCAAGAATAGAAAGAGTACAAATTTCCGTTGCATATCTGAAGTTTGAGTTTAGCGCAAACGTACATGAATAAAGGGTTATAACCTTACCGTTAGTAAAATTTTCACATTTCAAAATTTGTAAAGTCTTCGTTAGAGGATGGGCAGCGGCGCCCGGCAGGCAACAAAAAAAGGCTCCTCGGAGAGCCTTTGATTTATATGTAATTAAGTAAAATCCGGTGATGTTGGCTACGCCGAATTTCTGCCGGCATTAATGATGCCGAACGAGGAGCGAATCACGAGCTTTTCATACGTTTCTTTCAAGGGAGACTTGACCAGGTTGTCCTCGATTTCCCGGATGTTCATGATCGCGAACTGTTGAATAGTAAGCAAGGGCAACACAATCTTTTCCCGCATGATGATAGAGAGCTGGTCGATGGGATAATCGCTCATCAATTCCGTTTTATCGGAGATACGCAAAATGTAGTGCTGGGTAAGGTTATACTCATCGTAGATCATATTCCAGATCTCGCCATACTTTTCATCATTTGACAAAAACGCAGTCAGCGGAAAAAAACATTTCCGCATCGACATCTCGCAGTTATCGAGTAAGGTTTTGAAAAATAAAGAGGTTTGAAATAAAGTCTTCAGCTGCGGAAACTTACCCTGCTTATCCAATTCCATCAATGCCGTACCCACTCCATAGTATCCGGTAACGTTCTGTTTTATCTGCGCCCAGGCGCCGACATAGGGAATGGCTCTCAGGTCTTTAAATGAAAGTTTATTGCCCCCGGATCTTTTTGCGGGTCGGCTACCAATATTCGTCTCGCTGTAAAACTTCAACGGACTAACCTGGGCCAGGTAATCTGCAAAATAAGGATGGTTCTTCAATGCGACATACTTGGTGAAGCTTTCTGCAGCCAACTGCTCCAGCAAGGTCTCCTCATCTTGCTCCAGCGTGATGTTTCGGTTATTGAAGAGGTCGTTTGAGATACCTGCATGCAACAGTTTCTCAATATTAAACTGCGCCGCATCTACGGTTCCAAAGTTGGAACTTACCGTTTGTCCCTGTACCGTTAAATGTATCTGCTTGTTCGAAATGTTTTTCCCCATTGACGCGTAGAAGTTGTGCGTTTTACCGCCTCCGCGGGAGGGAGGGCCTCCGCGTCCGTCGAAGAAAACGACTTCCACGTTGTATTTTTCTGAAATGGCCGTCAACTCTTCTTTCGCTTTGTAAATGCTCCAGTTGGCCATCAGGTATCCGCCGTCTTTTGTACCGTCGCTAAACCCAAGCATGATTGTCTGATGGTTGCCTCTTTTTGCGAGGTGCGCCGCGTAGGTTTCATTGGAATACAAGGCTTCCATGATGGCTGCCGCGCTTTGCAGATCATCTACCGTTTCAAACAAAGGGATGATGTCTACCGTCAATGTTTCTTTCTGCCAGCCACCGAGGAGAAAGAGGCCATAAACTTCTATAACATTCAACGCGCTGTTGCACTGGCTGATAATGTAGCGGTTGCAACCCTCTTCGCCATTAAAATCCTGTATGTTGCGAATGGCGTGAATGGTCTCAATCGTATCAGTTGTTATTTCTTCGTTAGGGATCGACTTTCCTGCGGGCTCAGTGATTCCAGAAAGAACCTTGATCTTTTCGTCCGGACTTAGTTTAGCATAATCTGCAGGCAGCCCTGTCGACTTCGCCGCGATCGTGTCCAAAACCTGCCCATGAATGCTGCTTTCCTGGCGAACATCAAGCGAAGCAAAGTGCAATCCGAAAACGTTTACCTTATTGATGAGGTTGTTGATCAGGTGCAGGAATAATCCGTTGTGTTTGTATATCAAAATTTCCCTGATCTTATTGAGCGATTCCAGGATCGCTGACTTGCTGAGCGGTGTTCGCTGGCCAGGAATAAATATGTTGTTGTACAATTCTTTTTCCAGGTCGTTCAGGATGGTATCGACCCCATCAAAAGTCAGCCGACGCTTGATCCTTCGTATCTCCAAGTAATAAGATTTAATGATTCCTCCCCGGAGTGCGTCCGCAACCTGCAAGGTTGTTGCCGCTTTCACAAACGGGTTGCCGTCCCTGTCACCACCTGGCCAAAAGCCCATGGTGAATACTGGGTTGTCGTCGTCAACCGCTTCAGGAAACTGGCTTTTCAAAAAGGATATGATCCTGCCTGCGGCAGAATAAAAAACATTTTCCAGGTACCAGATCAGGTTCATGGCCTCATCATAGGGTGTAGGTTTTTGTTTTTTGAAGAAGGGTGTTTTGCCCAACTGTTGCAGGTACATATTGATCTGTACCGCGTTGTTATCTGAAAGGGCGTTTGACAGGTCATTGATAATTCCTAACACAGAGCCTGGATAAAACTGGGTAGGGTGGGCGGTGAGAACGAGGCGCACCGCAAATTTTCGTAGCTTTTCTTTAAGCTCTTCCTGTTTATTATTTTGTATGACTTCGCTTTCTAAATGCTTCAGCGTTCCCACGCCACTCAGGTCATTAATTTCTTTGAATCCTGCATCCTCCAACGCATCAAATAATACCACCTGCCTTTCAATGTATTGAATGAATCGAAACAGCAGGTCAAGTCGCTCGGCGGGTTTCGTGTAAGCGGTATGTTTAGAGAAAAAATCTTCAATGATCTCGGTCGGACTTTGTTTCTTTTTATATCCCTCCTCACAATTGTTGAGCAACAGGGAAAGTAAGATACCGGTCTTTTCAATCCGGTGAAAGGGGAGAGAGGTAAACAGGCTATTATACAACTGGAACTTTATCCCGACCAGGTTTTTAAAATGCTGCAAGCCACGGGTTGACACATGATCCATGATTCAATAATTTTTAATAAAATGAAATAAATGCTGGCGGCAATGCGAATAAAACATGAAAATACTTCAAAGATTTCAAATAAATTGAGGCGTTTATCTTTATTTGCTTAATTTGCAGCCACAAAAATACACGCTGTGTTATTCTCTCTTCTTCCATACAGTTTCTTTCCTATCCCGGCCACGGCTTTTGCTGGCTCTATTACTATTATTCCAACCCGTTAAGGGTTGCACATTTTCATATCACCATTGGGCATCTGCTACTACAACCAGGATTACTATCAATATCTACTATTTTTACAAATACATATAACTCATCAACATGCAGGTTTTAAAGTTCGGAGGAAGTTCAGTAAAAAATGCTGAAAACATCAATAAGGTAATTGCGATCGTCAAAGAAAAAGTAAAAAAAGACAAAACAATTGTGGTCGTGTCTGCGCTTGGTGGTATTACGGATGTTTTATTGTTATGTAGCAAGATGGCTTCCGAAGGTGATGAGGCTTACAAAGAGAAATTGCAGGAGTCTGAACAACGTCATCTTCAAACGGTGAAAGACCTCGTCCCAATTACAGGGCAGAGCCGCGTGTTAAGCCTCGTGAAAACTTTATGTAATGAAATTGAAGACATCTGTAACGGGATTTTCCTTCTCCGCGAATTATCGAACCGTACTAAGGACCGGGTAATGAGTTATGGTGAGATATTATCTTCCCAAATAATCACTGCCGCTTTCAATGCTGGTGGGGAACCATGTGAGTGGAAGGACTCTAAAGAGCTGATCATTACCAATTCAAACTTTGGTTCGGCCTCCGTTGATTTTGCAGTTACCAATGAACGGGTCAAAGAATATTTTGATAAACATTCCGCAAGTTTACATGTGATGCCCGGTTTTATCTCCGCTGATGCGACTGGAGCGGTTACGACGCTTGGGCGTGGAGGATCTGATTATACTGCAGCCATTCTCGCTGCTGCATTGGACGCCAATGTGCTCGAGATCTGGACCGACGTCTCAGGTATGATGACCGCCGATCCTCGCCTTGTTACAAATGTGAAAATGATCCCCGATATTTCCTACCAGGAAGCCATGGAGTTGTCACATTTTGGCGCTAAAGTTATATATCCACCGACCATTCAACCAGTGAGCAGCAAGGGTATACCCACCTGGATTAAAAACACTTTTGCACCCGAAGACCTGGGAACCCTGATTAAAAAAGAATCGACCGTTAATGGCAGCAGTATTCGCGGAATCTCCAGCATTAACAGCATTACTTTACTTAGCCTGGAAGGAAGTGGTATGGTAGGCATACCCGGTTTCTCGAAGCGCTTGTTTGAAGCACTCGCTTCCAGGAAGATCAATGTCATTTTAATTACCCAAAGTTCTTCGGAACATTCCATTTGTGTCGGCATCGATGCGGTCAATACCAATGAAGCAAGTCATGCGATTGATGACGCCTTCGCATACGAGATCGAGACCGGAAAGGTTGACCCGATCATTGTAGAAAAAGACCTGGCCATCGTTGCGCTTGTCGGCGATAATATGAAAAGCCACCCGGGTATTAGCGGAAAAATGTTTGGTAACCTGGGGAGAAACGGCGTCAATGTAAGAGCCATTGCACAAGGTTCTTCGGAGCGAAATATATCTGCGGTCATCTCGGCGCATGATGTAAAGAAAGCGATCAACGTATTGCACGAAGAATTCTTTGAAACGGTTTACAAAGAGATCAATCTTTTTCTTGCCGGGGTAGGAAATGTAGGCGGCAAATTACTTGCACAAATTCAACAACAATATCAATATCTCCTGCACAACCTCAACATTAAAATCAACGTGGTTGGAATGGCCAACAGCAAAAAAATGTTGTTCAATGATGAGGGGATCGACCTGCAAAATTGGAAACAATTATTGACAGAAGGGGAGTCAATGAATATGCAGGAATTCATTGATCGCATCCAGTTAAAGAATCTACGCAATGCCGTGTTTGCGGACGTTACGGCAAATGAATTAGTGGCATCCTGCTACGACCAGCTTTTACAGAAAAGTATTTCGGTGGTGGCTTGTAATAAGATCGCTTGTTCTTCTTCATACGAATACTATACCCGCCTGAAAAAATTGGCTCGGGAATTCAATGCGCAATTTATTTTTGAAACGAATGTTGGCGCAAGCCTCCCGGTCATTGGTTCATTGAATGATTTATTGAGGAGCGGAGACAATATCCATTCGATGGCTGCCGTACTTAGCGGTACATTGAATTTTGTATTCAACAATTACGATGGTAAAAAAAGTTTTGCTTCGGTCGTGAAGCAGGCCCAGGATGAAGGTTACACTGAACCTGATCCAAGACTTGATCTGAGTGGGAAAGACGTGATGCGTAAAATAATGATCCTTTCAAGAGAAGCAGGGGAGAAGATGGAGATGGAAGATATTGCAAATAATTCCTTTATGCCCCCAGCTTGCATGGAAGGAACTGTTGCGGATTTTTACACTGCAATGGAAGAACACGAAGGTCACTTTAAATCATTGTATGAAGCAGCGGCTGCCAGTGGAAAGAAATTAAAATTTGTGGCTAAATATGAGAATGGAAAAGCAGGCGTAGGATTACAACATATTGATCCAGACCATGATTTTTACCATTTATATGGGAAGGATAACATCGTTCTTTTTTATACCGATCGCTATACAGAACAACCGTTGGTGATCAAGGGCGCTGGCGCTGGCGCTGATGTGACAGCTTCCGGAGTATTCGCGGATGTGATCAGAACAGCAAGACCTTAATTATTAGTTGAGCATCGCTCAGTATTTAAACAAAAGAAATGAATCATAACCAGGAAGGTCTTCAGGATACCGGGCGCACGGCTTCAAACAAACTGATGGTGGAAACAAGCAAAACCGTAAAGGTGCTTGCGCCTGCGACAGTGGCTAACCTCGTCTGCGGTTTCGATGTGTTGGGTATGTGCCTGGAAGATCCAAACGACCTGATGGAAGTCAGGTTGCTGGATGAAAAAAAGATCATCATCCATAGCGCTGATGGCTACCCGCTACCTTCGGACCCAATGCAGAATACTGCCGGGGCACCACTCGTAGAAATGATCAACGAGTTGGACAACAACACAGGATTTGAAGTAATCATTCATAAAAAAATAAAACCGGGTAGTGGCATTGGTTCCAGTGCTGCAAGTGCCGCAGGCGCTGTAGTTGCGGCCAATCATTTATTAGGAAATATTTTTACAAACACCGACCTCGTTCGTTTCGCAATGTTCGGGGAGAAGGTTGCCTCCGGCGTCAAACATGCGGATAACATTGCTCCCTGCATTTATGGCGGCATCACGCTTATCCGCAGTATTCACCCATTGGATATTGTGCCCATTCCATCACCGGATCTTTTTGTAACCATCGTTCATCCTCAAATTGAAGTGCGCACAAAGGATGCCCGCCAGATTCTTCGCAAAGAAGTGCTGTTAAAAGATGCCATTCGACAGTGGGGGAACATCGCCGGACTGGTTGCAGGGTTTATGCAAAATGACACTGCCCTCATTGGCAGGTCGTTGGAAGATGTGATCATAGAACCTGTGCGGAGTATCTTGATACCGGGCTTTGATGAGGTTAAGAGAAGATGTAAAGAAGCAGGAGCCTTGGGTGGAGGAATTTCCGGGTCCGGACCTTCTATCTTCATGTTGAGTACAGAACGCGAAACTGCTGTGCGGGTGGAAGCAGTGATGAAAGAAATATACAACTCCATAGGCTTAGATTATAACACCTACGTGACCACGATAAATAAAACCGGCGTTAAGATCATCAACGATTAAGAACCCGGGACACTCTCTTTTACTCTTTCATTTTTACTCAATGTTATATTACAGTACAAACAAGCAATCACCAACAGTTAATTTCAAAGCGGCTACCATACAAGGACAAGCGCCCGATAAAGGATTGTACTTCCCGGAACAGATACCTACGGTGCCGGCCGGGTTAATTGAAAATATTGAGTCATACTCAAATGAAGAGATCGCCTACCTGGTGATGAAGCCCTATGTTGGCGATACCATTCCCGAAGAGATATTGCGAAAAATTGTAAACGAAACGATCAATTTTGAGATTCCGTTGGTGCCGATCACTGAAAATATTGCTGCGCTTGAATTATATCACGGTCCAACCCTCGCTTTCAAAGATGTGGGCGCCCGTTTTATGAGTCGGTGTTTAGGTTATTTCGTGCAGGAAGAGCATAGAAAGGTCACCGTGCTCGTAGCAACATCCGGGGATACCGGTGGCGCTGTAGCAAATGGTTTTTATAACGTCGATGGGGTGGAAGTCGTTATTCTTTATCCTTCAGGAAAAGTCAGCTCCGTGCAGGAAAAGCAGTTAACGACCCTCGGAAATAATATTCATGCCCTCGAAGTAAACGGAACATTTGACGATTGCCAGCAGATGGTAAAAGAAGTCTTTACCGACGAAGAGCTGAACAAGCAGCTTTTTCTTACTTCCGCCAATTCAATCAATGTGGCGCGCTGGCTACCCCAGCAATTGTATTACTTTTTCGCTTTTAAACAATGGAAAGAGAAAAGCAATCCGCCTGTGATCTCGGTGCCCAGTGGAAACTTTGGAAATATCTGTGCGGGGATATTGGCACATATTTCCGGGTTACCTGTAACCCATTTTATTGCTGCCTGTAATGCAAACGATGTGGTGCCTTCCTTTATGCTGACGGAAAAATATGAACCTAAGAAGGCAGTCGCGACGATCTCAAACGCGATGGACGTTGGAAACCCAAGCAACTTCGTGCGCATCCTGGAAATTTTTCACCACGATTTTAAAAACCTGGAGCGTTTGTTCACCAGCGTGAGCATCAGCGATGCGGAAACCCGTGTTACGTTGAAAGAGGTATTGGAAAAACACAAGTACTTACTCGATCCGCATGGTGCAGTTGGCTACCTGGCTTTAAGCCGCTATCTCGAAAATTTTCCGGAACATAAAGGCATGGTGCTTGAAACCGCACACCCGGTTAAATTCTTTGATGTAGTAGAGCCGATCATCGGGGAAGAAGTGCCCGTGCCTGGTAGTATCAGGGAGCAACTTTTATTGGAAAAGAAAAGCACCGTGATCCCGGCTGACGCTGCCAAATTAAAATCTTTTTTACAAAGTTTGGGGTAAACAACCCTGCACCCGCGTGTGGCAGGTCAGTGTCCGTTTGGCGGTTTTGCTTAGCCTGTAAGTTTTTGGGAATTAAAATGTTCCCAGTTGATCCTCAAGGTCGGCCATGGAAATACCTGAATGACTTTCATCATAGACGCATTCTCCATTTTTGATCAATAATAATTGGGGAGACTCGTGGTAAACCGCAAACTCTTCGGCAGTTTTGTTGCTGACGGGGCGGTACCGAATGAGGTCGAGAAAATAAAAGTCGACGTCGGAGGGCGGTGTGCTTCTTTCCAGGCGACTTTTAGCAACCGCGCTGATACTGCAACGGGTGCTATGTTTGAAGATGACCTGTGGTCTTGTTTTCGATGCTTCTTTGATCTCGGTAAGCTGGGCTTCTTCGGTCAGATCTTTCCAATTCATGGGGGTATGCTTTAGAGCACCACCTTCGCAGCTGCGGGACATCCCAGGCCTCTTCTGCTTGCTCCGCAAGAGGTTAATGTGATAACGCCTGCGGTTAAGATGAGTGCAAATAATAAAATCTTTTTCATGCTGATTGGGATTAAGTTAGAGTATTTTTATTTTCGCCCGGCAAAGATACAGAACCTTCAGTTTGACCTGCAAGAGTTAACATTTTGATTTTTAAAAGTTATCTTGCCTGTAATTGAACAAGTTTGATTTTTGCTGATAGCGACTATATAAACTCTTTTTTACCCATTTTAGTGTACTCTATATAAAAAATCTAGCCAGTTATCTTAATCTCTTAACAAAAATCTGCTGATGTCCTTACAATTAACCCGTCCTATAGCTTTTATAGACCTGGAAACTACCGGTGTCAACCTTTCCTCCGACCGTATTGTTGAAGTTGCCATAATCAAGATTTTACCAGATGGCACAAGGGTTGTTAAACGCAAGCTGCTTAATCCGGGCATGCCTATCCCGCCTTTTTCTACTGATATTCATGGTATAACCAACGAAATGGTGAAGGATGCACCGACCTTCAAACAAGCCGGTAACGAGCTGAAGCAGTTCATTGAGAATTGTGACCTTGGCGGATATAACAGCAATCGTTTCGACATCCCGATGCTGATGGAAGAGTTTCTGCGCGCTGGTATGGATGTGGACCTTTGTTCCCGCCGCATGGTGGATGTGCAACATATCTTCTACACTATGGAGCCGCGAACGCTGACTGCTGCCTATAAATTTTATTGCCAGAAGGACCTGGTCAATGCTCACAGTGCTGAAGCTGATGTAGATGCTACCATTGATGTGTTATTATCACAAATACAACGTTACCCAACGCTGGGAAACTCTGTTGATTCGATACTGGGTGTTATTGGTGAAGAGAAAATCGTTGACTATGCCCGCCGGTTTTTATTTGATGCCAACGGGGCGGAAATTTTCAATTTTGGAAAACACAAAGGCCGTTCTGTTGTAGATGTGTTGAAAGCTGAGCCGCAGTACTACGACTGGATGATGCGTGGCGATTTTCCCCTGCATACAAAACAGAAACTCACCGAGATCCTGAACAGGACCCTGTTAAAAAATATCTAAATCAAGAGGGTGAAAAATTTGTGGAATATCTTCTAAGGTAGTAGTTGTAAATTCGTCGAAATAGCAATATAATTATACGTTGGAAAAACTCGTCATCATACCTACTTACAACGAAAAGGAGAACGTTGAAAGTATCATTGCAGCCGTTATTGGCCTGCAAAAAGGGTATCATGTCCTGATCATTGATGACGGCTCCCCGGATGGAACAGCAGGAATTGTACGGTCTCTGTTTGAGAAATATCCCAATCAATTATTTTTAGAAGAACGCCAGGGAAAGTTAGGTCTCGGTACGGCGTATATCCATGGCTTTCGCTGGGCGCTTTCCAAAGGGTACCAATTCATTTTCGAGATGGATGCCGATTTTTCCCACAATCCAAAAGACCTTGAAAGTTTGTACCTCGCCTGCAAGAACGGGGCCGGTGTGGCGGTTGGGTCTCGGTATGTAGTTGGCGGTGCTGTCGCGAACTGGCCAACCAATCGCATAGCCCTCTCAAAAGGTGCTTCTCTTTATACACGGATCATAACCTGGATGCCCGTGATGGATCCCACTGCGGGTTTTGTTTGTTACCGAAAAGAAGTGCTGGAAACGATCAATCTCTCAGGCATCACCTTTGTCGGGTATGCGTTCCAGATAGAGATGAAATTTGCAGCCTGGAAGCTGGGTTTCAGGATCGTGGAAGTTCCCATAACGTTTATCGATCGCCAGCTTGGCGATAGCAAAATGAATAAAGGAATTGTTAAGGAAGGCATCCTCGGTGTGCTGAAACTCCGCTGGATGAGCATCTTCAAAAATTACCGTACCAAGGTAAAAAATGCATACCCCAACAGTACCGTGTCCTACACACACCCTGAAGTGTTGTTGTAATCCCCCCTTTCCATTTTTTTTAATCCCACAGATTTGGTCGTGGCATTGACTGCGGGTTTCCCCCGCTATTTTACCTTGAGCATAATGCTCATGTGATGCTTATTTAAAAGCCGGGTGAAACTGGTGCAAGGTCGTACGCAGAAATTCACGGTCGAGGTGGGTATAGATTTCTGTGGTGGTGATGCTTTCATGGCCCAGCATTTCCTGCACCGCCCGCAGATCTGCTCCCCCTTCAACCAGGTGTGTTGCAAACGAATGCCGGAAAGTATGCGGTGAAATTGTTTTTTGAATACCCGCCAGGCGAGCCAGTTCTTTTATGATCAGGAAGATCATTACCCGTGATAGTTTTGCTCCGCGCCGATTCAAGAAAAGGATATCATCGTTGCCCGGCTTTGGCGGAACATGCACACGAATGTTGTTACGGTAAATGTTGATGTATTTGATCGCGTCCGTACCAATCGGCACCAGCCGCTCTTTATCTCCTTTGCCTGTTACGCGAATAAAACCTACATCAAGAAAAAGGCAACTCAGGCGCAGGTTAACGGCTTCGGATACACGAAGACCACAGCCATAAAGTAATTCCAGGATGGCCTTATTGCGCCCACCCTCGGGCTTGCTGAGGTCAATTTTATTGATGATCGATTCAATTTCTTCGAAACTTAATACGTCAGGTAGGGTGCGTCTCAACTTCGGAGCTTCAAGTAAAATTGCCGGGTCTATGGCAACGATATCTTCGAGCACGCAATACTTAAAAAAACTTTTGAGGCCGGAGATCATTCTTGCCTGCGAACTGGCAGTCATGCCGAGCTCGCCGACCCACCTTACAAATGCTTCCAGGTCTTTCAATTCCAGTTGCGATGGAGTTTTCTGAATGCCAGATTGAAGCATCCAGCTGGTTAGTTTTTCCACATCATGGAGGTAAGCCTCCACAGAATTATCACTGAGGGACTTTTCAAGTTGTAAGTAAGCCTTGTATCCTTTTTTATATCCTTCCCACATCCCTGTTAATGCTAGTTGTTTGAACCTGTGTATGAGGCCCGGTCGAAATGATCAAGCTCCAAGTCCCTTTAATTATTTTTTGAGGCCCCGGTAAATTTGTTGTGGCATTCTTCCTTATTTTCGTTGCCATACCGAAACTTTACAAATGATTGTCAACCTCCGTTCCTTCTCACAAAAAGTGAGGCATAACAAAAAAAATCTAAGGTCATTTTTAACTAAGTTAGAAAAAAAACCACCGAGCCAATTGCATGAGATGCTGGACGCTGTTGATAAGTCAGTTTGGGCTGAAACCGATTGTCTTACCTGCGGCAACTGTTGCAAAAAGATGACGCCCACCTTTACAACGAAAGACCTGAAGAGAATTTCTGCTCATTTCGAAATGACCCCCAAGGCATTTAAAGAAAAGTGGTTGGTGCTGGACAAGACCGGCGACTGGCACAATAAAACCCAGCCTTGCCAGTTCCTAGATCTCACTGATAATAAATGTTCGATTTACCCGATTCGCCCGGAAGACTGTGCCGGGTTTCCTCATCTCACGAAGCGAAAAGCCGTCGACTATATCCACATCCACAAACAAAATATTCAATATTGTCCTGCCACGTATAAAATGGTTGAAAAGATGAAAGTCCGCATGAGCGAACTCAATGGTCAGATGTAAACGTCTTCGATGAGGAAATAGTCAATTGGTTGGTCCCGGATCATCAGGATGGCCAGGATATCGAACTGGATACGTTTCCACTCAGGGTTTAGGTAAACATATTGTTCAGCCGCGACGATTAGGTTTTGAATTTTTTTCTTCCCAACTTTTTCCTCGGGAAGACCAAATTTTTTTGTACGCCGAGTTTTGATTTCCAGGAAGTGCAACACCCCGTTTTTTTCCGCTATCAGGTCAACTTCCGAACGGGAATAGCGCCAGTTCATTTCAATGACCCGGTATCCCAGCCTGCGCAGGTAGGCAGTTCCCAGGGTTTCGCCGAATTTACCGGTGGTGTTGTGTGTTGCCATGAGTTTCCAGCGGGAATTGTAGGTGGAGGGGATATTTAAATATTGCTGCACGCGGAATTATTGCTTATTTTTGCGCACTTAATTTTATAAAATGAAGATAGATAAATCAATTATAATAAGTTTTGTTTTACTGGTGCTGATAGCGTCCCTGTACCGCATCATGCCAGGCAGACCACTGGGGTTTGCACCGCAAATCGCCATGGCATTGTTTGCCGGGAGCATTGTCAAAGACAAGAAGTTTGCATTCATACTCCCTTTGTTTTCGATGTTCATTTCCGATTTAACCTATGAGGTATTGTACAGCTTCAATATTTCTTCGGTCCCGGGTTTTTACGACGGTCAGTTCTTAAACTATGTGTTGATCGGCGCCGTTACTTTTATCGGTTTCGCGATCAACAGGAAAAAGATTGCGCAAATCGTTGCCGGGTCTTTTGCCGGTGCAATTGCTTATTTCTTCGTTTCAAACCTCGCTGTATGGATGGGTGGGGGATTGGCATTGAACAATTTGCCTTATCCAACGACTATGGAAGGATTACTTAGTTGCTTAACAGCAGGTTTGCCATTTTTGAAAGGCAGCCTTTATGCAACCTTGTTTTTTAGTGCGGTGCTTTTTGGCGGATACTATTTGTTAGAAAAATCTGGCTACACGAAACCTGTTCTTGCAAAAGCATAAATTGAAAAGATATTTTGAGTCGGCCACCACAGCAATGTTGGTGGCCGTTTTCATTATAACGCTGCGAGGCCTTGTTCATATCCATTATCAACCAGCAAATTTCCGCCGTCGGCTGCTTCTGTCGCTAATACATCACACCGGTTATTATAAGGATTATCAGCGTGCCCCTTCACCCATACAAAACGAATGGTCATGGACTTTGCCAGTTGGTGGTAGCGGGTCCAGAGGTCTTTGTTTTTTTTGCCTCCTCTAAAATCGGTTTTGATCCAGTTTTTTAACCAACCCTTCTCCACGGAATTTACGATGTACTGGCTATCGGAATAAACGGTCACCGGGTGTTCATTTTTCTTAATTGCTTCGAGGCCCGCGATAACTGCCAGCAGTTCCATCCGGTTGTTCGTCGTAAGTCGGTAGCCCTGGGACAGTTCTTTACGATGTTTCCCAAATATCAGAATGCAGCCATAGCCGCCTGGTCCGGGATTGCCCCGTGATGACCCATCCGTGTACAATAAAATATTTTCCATGTATTTAAACTGCAGGTTTTTCACTTGCGGAAAGCAAATGCAACCTGCCGGGTTGAATTAAGGATTAGCTGTTAATAATTGTTGTGGATCAGGTAATCGTAGCTCATGCATGATTTCGACTATCCGTCAACGTGAGGATAGCTTAGTTCACTCGTTTTCAAAATCGTTCCGCCTACTCGCAGGCGATTCTTATACCTGGAACACGCCCGTTTTAAATGCAGCAATGTCACTGTTATTGTTGGCTGCTGAAATACCTTCAGAGATCATCGTACGCGTTTCTAAGGGGTCAATGATGCCATCAACCCATAAGCGTGCTGCAGCATAATAGGGCGTTGTTTGCTGCTGGTATCTTTTTACGATGGTATCCAGTAATTCTTTTTCATTTTCCGGCGTGATGGTTTCGCCTTTTGCTTTTAAAGACGCAACCTGTATCTGCAATAGAGTTTTGGCAGCTTGCTCACCACCCATAACTGCAATCTTCGCGGTTGGCCACGCGAAAATGAGGCGCGGATCATAGGCTTTTCCGCACATGGCATAATTGCCTGCGCCGTAGCTGTTTCCAATGATGAAAGTGAATTTTGGTACCACAGAATTTGCGACCGCGTTCACCATCTTTGCACCGTCTTTGATAATGCCGGAATGCTCGCTTCTGCTGCCCACCATAAAGCCGGTAACATCTTGTAAAAAAACCAGCGGTATTTTCTTTTGATTGCAGTTGAGGATAAACCTGGCAGCTTTATCTGAGCTGTCGTTGTAAATAACTCCACCCAATTGCATCTCACCCTTCTTGCTTTTAACCACCAGGCGTTGATTGGCAACGATGCCCACTGCCCAGCCATCAATGCGGCCATAACCGCAGACAATTGTTTTTCCATAGTCTGCCTTAAACTGGTCAAAGCTTCCCTCATCTGTGATGCATTCTATTAAATCGAGGACATCATATGGGCGGGTGTTGCCTTCGTTCAATATTCCGTAGATATTCTGCGCAGCTCTTTTAGGCAGCACAGGCTTTGTACGGTTAAATCCAGCGGTAGCTGGAAGCGCCAACTGTCCAATTATTTTTTTCACCTGGTCAAGGCAATCACGCTCCGTATCAAATTTATAATCGGCTATGCCGCTGATGGATGTATGCGTTACCGCACCTCCCAGTGTTTCATTGTCCGTTTCTTCGCCGATAGCTGCTTTTACCAGGTAAGGGCCCGCCAGAAAAATAGAACCATTGCCTTCCACCATCAATGTCTCGTCACTCATGATAGGCAGGTAGGCGCCTCCCGCAACACAGGGCCCCATCACAGCGGCTATTTGCGTAATGCCCATAGCACTCATGCGGGCATTGTTCCGAAAAATGCGGCCAAAATGTTCTTTGTCAGGAAAGATCTCGTCCTGTAGTGGTAAATAAACGCCGGCGCTGTCAACCAGGTAAACTACAGGCAGGTTATTTTCCATTGCAATCTCCTGCATACGCAGATTTTTTTTGCCGGTGATGGGGAACCAGGCACCAGCCTTGACCGTCTGGTCATTAGCTACCACCACGCATTGTCTTCCGCCGATGTACCCAATGCCGCTAACCGTGCCGCCTGCCGGGCAACCACCATGCTCGGCATACATCTCGAACCCCGCAAATGCCCCGATCTCTACAAATGGGGTGTCATCATCGCAGAGATATTCAATTCGTTCGCGTGCAGTCAGTTTGTTTCTTTCCCGCTGTTTTTCCACAGCCTTTTTTCCGCCGCCTTCGTAAATTTTTTCAAGACGCTGCCGTACCTGGCTATACGCCGTTTTCATCGCGTCTTCATTAATATTAAAATTGATATCCATATACTTTTTTGTAGCTCGGTAAGATGATCCGTTGGGGGCTATCCGCAGTTCGCCGGAAGGATTTATGAGCCAGTGGCTGGCAAGTTAATTAATACTCTTATCTAACAACTGTCAAATTTCTTAAAGAATAATGTTTCTGCACAGCATGGAGAAGAGCTAATTTGAATGAAGTGCCGGAGTTTTATGCTGCTGCCTTAATTTTATCTTTCGCATGAGCAGAACAGTACCATTAAAAGAAGATCTACACGAAGTTCGATTAGAGGGCATGAATTTCACATCACTAACAACTGAATTTATTTTATCAAACAGTAGTGCTCTTCCGGATACTGGCAGCCGTCATTTTCTCACCATACATCCTGACGTCATCCAAATCGATGCGGGAAGTTTTACAAACCCGGGGACGGGTGCAACTTTTCCCGCCGTGGCGGTAATACAAGAAAAGGACGCCGTGTTTCTTTCCTGCATGTGCAGTGCTAAAGGGGACAACCTATGTAGCCACCAGGCCCAGGTGCTCTTCAATATACTGGAACGGGAGGATCTTCGAATTTTTTTTGACGCCGCTGCACGTCGTGAAAAAGTATTGGCGGTGGCCAAAAATTATGGGCTGCAGGAAGAAAAAAACCTTGATGAGCTGTTTGAGATTTCGTGGTCAAACCGAACTGTGGTCATTGCACCCCGGTCAAAAAATTTGCAGCAGGTAACCACGGCCTCGCTGGCTGGCCTGGCGAGCGAACTCTTCCCCGCAAGAAAACCTGGTGAAACGGAAACACAGGCCTCGACCGTGCTGGTCTTTAATGCGCACAAGTATTATCATCATCTGCAGGTGGCAATTTGCCCTGCAGATCTAACCAGCTCAGGAAAAGTAAAAAAACTTCATGATGCCTTTGATCCATTGGAACAGGCATGGCAGACCAACGATGCAGCGACCGTCAAATTTTATACTGCTCTAACAGCAATTGCTGCCAACCACGACAAAACTGTAACGCCTGCCGCTTTGCTCGCATTGAAGGCGATCGTGAAAAATCCCCTGGCCTTGCCGGCATATTACCACGACACTTTTATATCAGATAAGCTTACTTCCGCGAGTTTAATCCCGGTACATTTGAATGTATTTTCAACAGGACTTCAACTTCGGGTGTACCTCCGCGAGCCTTATTATGAGATCAGTGGTGAATTGCAAATTGGTGATAGCAAATTCCCCCTGACTCAACTTCACCTCAGGTATGGTTACTTCATCTTATTGAATGGAACCCTGCACCTGCCTGCTCAATTTGAATTATTGCAGGTGCTTACCTACTTCAAGAAACATAACAATGTAGTTGTCGTGCACCAGTCGAAATTCGATGAGTTTCGAAAAACAATTCTTGCAAAACTGGAAGACTTTATCCAGGTCAACTACGCGTGGCTGGTTGTGGCCACTTCGCAACAACTGGAAGAAAGCGGTTTTGATTTGCCCCCGGAAAAGATCATTTACATTTCTGAGTCGGGCCAATATGTTACCGTCAGCCCGGTAATGCGATATGGGGAAGTAGAAGTGAGTGTGTTAAGCAAGCGGCAATTGTTTGCACGGGACCAGGTGGGAAAAGCGTTTATAGTTGACCGTGATGAGGCAGCAGAACTTGAGCTGACAACATTATTATTGAAACAACATTCCGAATTTGAGGAACAGTTGTTCCAGGAACATTTTTACCTCACTAAGATTGCCTTCCTTGAAAATGGATGGTTCCTGGATGCCTTCGAAGAATGGCGCAGGCACGGCATTAAGGTGCTTGGTTTTAAAGAGATCGACCAGAAGCGATTGAATACGCATAAAGCAGCAATTTCTGTACAAGTCGCTAGCGGGCAAGACTGGTTTGATACTGACCTGGATGTCAGGTATGGGAAGCAGAAAGCCAGTTTGCGCCAACTACACAAGGCGCTGAAAAATGGCAGTCAGTACGTGTTGCTTGGAGATGGCAGTTTCGGCCTCCTGCCAGCAGAATGGGTGGACCGAATGAGCGCTTATTTTGAAGCCGGAGAAATTCTGGAAGACGTTATCCGCACCCCGAAAAACAGGTTGTTGGAACTCGAAAAATTGTATGCGGAAAATATGCTTTCGGCGGAAGTGAGGGAGCAGCTTTCAATGTTTAGGCAACGCCTGGCGAGCTTTGAATCTATTGGAAACGCCAGCGTGCCGGCAGGTTTGAATGCTGAACTCAGGTCTTACCAACACCAGGGATTAAACTGGTTAAACTTTTTGGATGACTACGGTTTTGGCGGATGCCTGGCAGATGATATGGGCTTGGGTAAAACCATCCAGGTGATCGCCTTTATGCTGAGTGTGAAAGAGCGGAAGGGACAGAAAACAAATCTTGTTGTGGTGCCCGCCTCGCTCATCTTTAACTGGCAGGAAGAGCTGCTAAAGTTTGCGCCAGGCTTGAAGGTACTTACAATCTATGGCAACGATCGAGTAAAAAACACGTCAACCTTTCCCGCCTATGATGTAGTGCTAACGAGCTACGGCATGGTTCAATCCAACCTCTACTTTTTAAAAAACTTTATCTTTCATTATATGTTCTTAGACGAGTCACAGGCCATTAAGAATCCTGCTTCGCAACGGTATAAATCAGTTTGCTCCTTACGTGCGTTCAATCGAATTGTGATTACGGGTACACCGGTTGAAAACAACAGTTTTGATCTGTATGGCCAGCTTTCTTTTGCATGCCCCGGACTGCTCGGGTCCCTGAAATATTTTAGAGACGTTTATGCGTTCCCGATAGATAAGTTTAGTGATTCCAAAAGGGCAAAGGAATTACAGAAAATGGTGAGCCCGTTTATTCTCCGGCGTACAAAGAAGCAAGTGGCAACAGAACTGCCGGAGAAAACAGAAATGGTCATTTATTGCGAGATGGGCGACGAGCAGCGGAAAGTTTATGATGCGTACGAAAAAGAATTTCGAAACTATTTATTGGATCGGCCAGAGGAAGATCTGCCTCGCGACGGCATGAATATTTTGCAGGGGCTAACCAAGTTACGCCTCATTTGTAATTCGCCTGCCTTATTAAAAGACCAGGCATTTTTCGGCGATGCATCTTCTAAAATAGCTGTGCTGATTGAACAAATAGAAACGAAATATCGTCAACATAAGATCCTCGTTTTTTCACAATTCGTCGGCATGCTGAAACTTGTCCGAAAGGAACTTGCGGAACGCTATATTCCGTATGAATACTTAACCGGCGAAACCGCCAATCGTAAAGAAGTTGTAACCGCCTTTCGCGAGCAGGAAGAAGTGCGGGTATTTTTGGTGAGCTTGAAAGCCGGTGGAACAGGACTCAATTTAACAGAAGCCGATTATGTATACATCCTTGATCCCTGGTGGAATCCAGCTGTAGAAAACCAGGCGATCGATCGCTGCTATCGAATTGGCCAGGAAAAACACGTGGTCGCTGTCCGACTTATTTGTCCCGGCACACTTGAAGAAAAAATGATGAAGTTGCAGGCCACAAAAACTGAGCGGATCAATGATCTTATAAAAACAGATCTGTCAGTAATGAAGCAACTAAAAAAAGAAGATTTGCTTGCGTTGGTAACAAATAATGAAGCCGCTAAATGATCTCGGGCATTTATTCTACCCCTGCGTATCCTTTCATGTAAGCAAAGGTTTCAGTCACAACTCCTTTGTCAACAATGGTCGCATTGCGGATGGTTTCGCTTCCGCCGGTGCGGATATCTTCCAGCACAAACTTGATCAATTGCTCGCCGAAATAGCGACTCGCATCCCGCGGCAATTCGTTTGGAAGGTTTCCGACAGCCATCACATCTAACGAATTCGGTAAATAGGGTAGGGTGCGCTGAAAAGATGTTTTATCGATACCGTAAACCGGGTCTTCGATGGTTGCATCTCCCATATTGCAGGGCACTGATCCACCTTTGTCGTCAGTTATATCTGCGATCGTCGCGATACGAAACTTCGGGTCACGCATATCGTCTAACTCGAACAAGCGCGGCACTTCCTTATCCCAATAGACGCCATTGATCAAAATATCGGTAGACGAAAGGAGGTTTTTAAATGTACAATCATAATCGCCCGGGTTGGCGTGAAAGTCCTCCCGGTTATATTGCCCCGTAATTTTATGAGCGTATAGGTCAGCACTTTTAAGATGCACATATACGGGGTAAGAAAATTCCCTGACGGCGAACTCATCAACTTCCACTTCGCGGATGCCCAGCAGGTTCATGATCTCCAACACCCCATGCGCCACCCGGCCACTTCCCGTTACGGCAATTTTGATCAGGGGTAATTTCAACCCGAAATAAGTATGAATTAGTTTTTGAAAACTGTTGACAGTGCTCACGCGCTGGAGTTTGAAGGCACCGGTGCGGTTGCCATAGGTCATCATGCCATTGTGAGCACCAACGATGCCGGCAAAAAAACCGAAACCAATGATCCTCGTTCCATCTTCATGTTCAAGACATTCGTAGTCGATGAGGGTGTTTCTTTTTTCAACGATCGTCCGCAGCAAATGTTGGTTATAAGGCTGCAATTTCTTTGTGTGAGAAAAGAAAAGGTAGGTCTTATCGGGTATCAACATCTCCACAGGAACTTCTTTGATGCCAAGCAATACGTCGCAGTCGCTCATATCTTCCAGCACTGTAACACCGGCAGCTGCATACTCTTTATCCGAATAGCACCGGATCGCACTATGTTGCGCTGATACTTTAATATCATCGAAATTTTTATGAAGCCATTTGCATTGCGCCGGTGTAAGCGCTACCCGGCTGTCGCATGGTATTTTGCCTTCCCTTATTAATCCAAGCTTGAGCATCAATCGATTATATTTTCTGCAATTTATCGCATCCGGCATGAATGCTGGAAAATATTGAATTGGGTTCTGGCAGAGATCACTCGTGAATCGTCCAGGAGGTATCTTTGCGCCATGAATTATTTTGAATTATTTGATTTGCCGGTAACCCTCACGGTTGATAAGAGCGGGTTATCCCAAAAATATTTTTCCCTGCAAAAGCAGTTTCACCCGGATTTTCATACCCAGTCAGATGCAGAGGAACAAGCCGACGCATTGGAACAATCATCGCTGGTAAATAAAGCGCTGAGGATATTGCAGCAACCGGATCAAACCATCAAATATGTGCTCCAGTTAAAAGGATTGCTAGAAGAGGAGGAGAAATACAATCTTCCGCAGGATTTTTTAATGGAGATGCTGGAATTGAATGAAAAAATTATGGAAGTGAGTCCGGACGAATTCCGAAAAGAAATTGAAGACCTGGAAAAAGAGCTATACGCCGAGGTCTGGGAGATCGTTGAGACGTACGACGACACTACCAGTAAAGAGGCGGATCTGTTAAAAGTGAAGGAGTATTATTTTAAGAAAAAATATCTACACCGGATTTTGGACAGGTTAGATGATTGATGTAATATTGCCACCCGTTAATTAAATGCCCATGTGGCGGAATTGGTAGACGCAGCAGACTCAAAATCTGCCATTCGCAAGGGTGTGAAGGTTCGATTCCTTTCGTGGGCACAAGGCCTGCTTTTTTTAGGGGGCTTTTTCGTGTAAAACCCGCAGCTGGTAAAGCTTTCATGATTTTGTATTTCTCCTTAGGCGCAGTTTTCAAACCTGTACCCTATGTCTCTAAAAAGCCCAACTCGTTGGCGCAGTAAAAAAACTATCCCTAATGAATTGTTCCGATGACTGCTGTTACAGTTCAGGAGATTTGCGCCTAAAGAGAGTTTGTGTTCACTGTAGTTCGGATTAGGCCTTTTTGTTAAGGCATGACGGTAGTTTCAGGGAGTGATCGGGAGAAGGACAAGCTTTTATTAGGAGATGTGGGGGCTCTTTGATAAGGAAGGTACGGAGTAACCCGGGAGGAGGTACGGAGTAACATGGGCGGACGTGTTTGAAAAAAGAGGCGGATGTTGCTTCTACACTGCTTTAAAACTTACTGAACCAGCATCAATATTGGTGCAACAAGCTTACGACAGTATTCTTCAACCTCAAACACTTGCCGGATTTTTATTTTAATGCCACGTGGTTTTTTATCTCAAGGATGAGTAACTGCCGCAAGTTTTTAACCCGTAGCGCCAACTCATAAAGATCTTGTGCAGATATATTGTAGTTGTCGTTGTAACGCGTATCGATGTACGGTTTTGCAATAAGCTAAACAGGCGCTCGTGGTTCCCGGATTTGTGCGGAAAAATCTCCAGCACATCACAGGATGCCATTGAATGATACCGGATGAGCCTGTCAATGCTGTGCGTGACCACCCGCATGCCAATGGCTATAATGACCAGTGTTTGAAGGGCCTGTTCAGCAGCCTGGTGCAACATGAAGGCTGACATTTTGAATTGCTTACGTACTACAAACAAATCGGCGCCGGCAATAAATTCATCGACTTTAATGAGGTTAGGTCCGAAGTCGGCAGGTGGTTAAGGAACATTCACACAAACTGTTTCCCAAAAGTCCGCAGTTTCCTTATAGTCCCTCGCTACAACAACAGCTACTTTGAAAAAATGCGCAAATCATCGGGAAAGTCCTTAATGTAGTGGTTCACCAGATCAAAATAAGTAAACAGGCTCCAAGGGAATTGTATGGCAAGTTCGTTGACGAGTACCCTCCTGTTGTCAATTTTTAAAAATCTCATCAGTCACCATTTGTATGTACTTAAACAAATGTTCTTTACTCGTTAATATTCCGGCTGATTCAATTAGAAGGTAATCAGGGGTATTCTCTGATTTAATTGGTGCACTCATTTTGGTATTTGTGTTTTCAAACGGATTAACCCATGTCGGCAATAATGGTTAAACAAACATGTCGACACCAAAAAGCATAGTTGAATCTCCATGCTATTCAACCAACAACTCCAGGTTCATTAAACTACACGTCAAGCCTGGAATCATTGCTCTGGCAGGGTTCCCAAAAAACTTATTGTCTGGAAAGTGGATGATAGGTGAAATGTTCTTATTCCGCATTTCAAGAACCCTTACCTTATCCATAATTTTGTATACGTCACCAGAAAACCTGGATCAGTTAAAAGCTGTAAGCCTGGTAAGTAAACCATACTTAGTTTAGTAGGCATCTAACCGATTCGACCTGTTCATAAAATAAAATGTAAAGACAATTTTTAAAAGGGAAAGTGACAAAGGTTTCCATTTTTAAATAAATATAACCTCATTCACTGAAGCAGTATAGCCCGCTTCTAACTTGCTTCGCCACAGGCACTTCACTTAGATTTTAACCCAATAGCTCCAAACCGCGTCACTCAAAAGTTTTTTACTTCACCTTCCAGTTTTTAATGCCCATTTCAATTGCAGAAAAATTATTACTGATCCGTTTTAAGTAAATGAGGCCTATACCCCGGGCATAATAATAAGTATAAACATCATTGGTTGCACCCCATGGATTACTGTCCGCATGTAACTGCGATCTTTGTTCAATTACAACAACGTTTGCAAATGCCTGGCCGTTAACAGCAATAACAGCATTGGTCTGCTTTACTTTATAACCATACTTTAAGGTGATTGATTGATTAAAGGTGGAAACGTCTCTGAATTCGGGTGATTCCCAGTTTTGATCTTGCTGGAGCAGCTCTTTTAGAAACATCAGCTCTCCAGGGTTATTAACCAGATAAGAAAACGATGTAGTATACTTGTCACGCCTTGCAAATTCAATGTAATCATCACCATTCCGGCGAACAAAAAAAGAATCTTTCACGCCAAACATGTCAAACTGGTTCATATTAAAATAGAGCTTTCCATTTCTATCTTCGGCTCCATTTATAACTCTGGTTATTACGTTCCCTTTGTAAAACAGATCATCATATACCCAGGAGTTGCTGTCGGCCAAGGGTAAATAATCGGTTCCGGAGGTCCGAACAATATCGGCCAAGACGACAACGCTAAAAGTACAGGTGGTTGTCCCTGCAGAAACGGTAAATTCATCCGTACCTGATTTTAACGGTTTGCCGTCTGCAATTAGTGTTACTTGCTGTGTGCCGGAAGATGAAAATACTCCCGCGGCCTTAAAGGAATAACCGTTGACAAGTACGGTGTTCAGAGTATACCTTCCGGGTGTAGTTACATCCACCGAGATTACAGCACGGCTCATTGTATCAAGTAGCAGGTCTTTTACAAATGTACCGGTGACAGTATAATTCATGCATTGACCAGCTGATGTGTGGAGCGTAAAAACAGCATCATCACCCATTACTTTTACATCAAAATTGCAAGCTGACGAAGCCGAGTTTAGTATGAATTTGTCTACACCTGCATTCTCTGGCCAGCCAATGCCGGTAAGCGAGATGGTCTGTAGACCCGTGGTTGTGAACACACCATCTGCGGAAAAGCTGTAGCCGTTAACTAATTGCGTTTTGATGTTGTACCTCCCCGCCGTTAAAACATTCACCGTGATCTCGACCTTGTTAGCAGTATCCAGGAGTTTGGTTTTAACATAAGTCCCTAACACTTTAGTGTTTACACATTTACCAGGTGTACCCGCCAAAGTAAATGTTGCAGGGGGTAGCGCATTCGGGATTACCGGAATTATAATGGTGCAAGTACTGCGGTTGAAATGTATATTCATTTCATTTGCACCGGGCATGAGTGGCTTGCCTGTGCCCGAAAGCTTTACCTGATGTACTCCTGTAGTGTCGAAAGTGCCGGTTCCTGAAAAATAATAACCGTTTAACGTGTCGGTATAAATCTGGTAGTTGCCAATGCCGGTTACGTTTACGTCAACCAGGAGAGTATTATCAGGGCCAAGAACACTATCCGCAACGTAAAGACCGGTAACAGAAACCGGCATACAGTTATTATTGACATCTTTGGATAAAGTGCCTACGGAAATATTTTCCCAAAGCAGCTCTTTTTGGCAGGAAAAACAAACCGTGCAAACCAGGAAAATTAGAAATACTGTTCTCATAGTATAGGCTCAAATACAGTATTAAGTTAATGATAATTCTAAAAATTATATTCCGAAAGGGCAGGTGTTTTATAAGTATTCGAACCTTCCATGTTGTTCAGCTGCGGGAGGGTCAAAGAACAGCTTGAGGTAAATCCATTATTCAAGAGTAGTCAATTGAAATCAAAAATTACCAAGTAAAGATATTACCGGGGCAGGTAATGTTGAGGTTAGTATTATTTTTCCCTGACTAACGGAGAAACTTGAGCTCACGGCCATGAACACATTTTTTGCAGTCAGCCACATTTAATCGTTTGTCGTAGGGTAAATACTATAGCCTTGATATTCCAACAAGCTCTATTGCGGGACCGAAGTATCAACTGAAATGAGGTGATTGAGTAATGTCATGAGTAGCTCAAATTTGATACTTCACAATCATTTCCTCATAAAGCTTCTCTCCAGCAAAAGGCTCATCAAAGTGTTACATCGTTCTCTCTGTTCTTTTCGAATCATGTTAATGATAAAGGACTCCATAGAGTTTCACTGATGATTCTAAATGCAGGAATGGACTTAATAAATTAAGGATGTGGACTGCGCTCCACTATCTTAAATCACGGGTCGTAATTTCAAACCACTCCCAGCACTTGTACATAGATTCCACATATCATCCTGCATAGGCAGGCTTCCCACAATTGTGATTGTACCATTTCCAGTGCTTTAAAGAATTGCCTGCCTGAAGCTTTACAAGCCGCATAAATTAAAAAAAGCACCGGGCTTTCGCTGTTTTTAAATCCGTACACGAAAATCTATGGCGCGTAATATCTAAAAATTGCTTTAAGTTTTGTCGAAGATCTTATAATTCTTTATCTTAAAACCTAATGCTCACTGACAATTCTGTGTGACTGATGAGTGGTATTGCCCCATCAAAGACGTGCTGTGTGAATCATTGCTGTTACAATCCCTGATGTGTCCACAATTAAAAGCCGATAGGAGATCCTATCCCAACCTAAACGTACACACTACCAAACATCCAAATGATTGAAAATGTAAACCAGAAAACGTTTGTTATAAACGAACGTTTTGACAGATTCCGTGAATTCTTACTGGACATTGAAAGTAATGCCCTTGTGAAGAAAGCTGGTAGTACTATTGGAGAGAACGCTAACGAATTTCCCGCACACCAGGAGATGCTGAAAGAGCGTATAAACAGCGGGGAAGAGCGATTAAGGAAGTTAGATGAAAACCGCGAGGTTCTGAGGAGAACGTCCAGCAACAGTAACGAGTGCTGGTAGAAAGTCGTCATCACAAGTTTATACACAGGCTGCCAGCACTAAAAGCACCTGCTGATCTATCCAACCAGCGCATCGCCTGGCGGAAGTTCGCGAATTTTTAAATACAATTAAAAAATGAGGTTGTTTTCCCTTTTTATCGTCATCAATCTTTTTTGCCTTACGTGCAGAGAGCACCAAAAGCCCGATGTAGAAGATGCGATTGATCCCTGCCTCAATGAACATGACACCATCTATACTTTGCATTTTTCGCCGGATAGTTCAAGTATGGATTTCTATGGCCTGCTCGATTTTATTGAAAGCAAAGGTCAATTTTCTAGGGTTAACCGAGAACAAAAAATCGACAGTTCTTCCACTGACAGTATTGTATTGAAAAAGATCCTTTGCTACGCAAAATATTATGATTCACCCATCGAAAAATGCATTTTAAGGGGAGCTAACAACAAGAGCTGTTATTTTACTTCAAAATATCCATTGGAAGAAAACAAAGACGAGTTTGCAGGCTTTAGAATCATACAGATAAATTTTGTTAACGAAGGGGAGAAGGAGATAGCGAAAAATAAAATAAACGAAATGCGATGGGGTGAGCCATTTGTCGCATCCAACTTTTGGTTTTTGGTAGAAGGACTCAATCGTATTTATATTTTGGAAAATTTTATTCCAAGATATACAGAGGTTACACGTGACTACAGTGAATTCGTGAAAGAAGAATGGGTGAAAAAAACTTCCGCTAACAATGCTATGGGCAAAATACAGGGCATCACAATCAAGCTTGTCCAGCAGCAACAGGGCAACCCTGGTTAGGGCTGAATTTTTTCTATTGAGCATCATTTGCAATCCTGTATTCTAATTTTCAATCTCGCATCAGCTGCAGGCAAGGCAAGTAATCAATTTCCTGCATTGCGGCTATGCAAAACGTTAGCGAAAAATAATAAGTGAACTTATTAAAGTTTCAAAACCTTAGTTATGAATTTTGAAAAACTGGTTCCAGATGTTGATTATGTGAATATTATTAATGGGTTGAAATTTTTGCCGACTGTTTAGGGTTTGCTATTGATGATAACGAAATAAAATCAAGCGAACCGTTTTGTGTGTTGGAGCATACACCCGCTCAACACAGTGATACTTAAACGAGCTTTATACAGTCCCTATCTAAGTTATTCGGCTTCTATGGCTAATGCCGACCGCTGCCAGCAATGTAAGATGTTCAGCCATTTTCGACAGTACTCCATTTTTGTACGGCAATTTTGTTAACTTTCAAACGAGTTTTTATCCAGAAAAACAATTACCCACATACCTTAATTGATCTTAATAATATGACAACAAAAGATGGCATAGTACATTTTGCCCCGGAATTGCACATTCCCAAGAGCACAACGGATATTGATTTTTACACAAGGTTCGGAGCAACCGAAAATTTCTGTCTCAGGAACGATGATGGAAGCATTCATGTTGCTGAACTGCAAATCAGTGGAGCAGTATTTCATCTACACGAAACTATGCGTGACGCTCTTGAACCAATAAGTGCTAAAGGAGTAACCGCAGTAATTGGTTTGTTTGTTCCTGATGTAGAAGAGATGATGCAAAAAGCCATTCAGGCCGGGGCAACTGAAATTAATCCTACAACGGACCACGATTATGGTTACAGACAAGGAATGTTCAAAGACCCTTTTGGGCATTATTGGCAAATCCAGAAAAAAATATAGAAGACCGAATCAAAAATACTGCTGGCAACATTTGCAGTTGCAAAATACAAAGCCAGGCATCTAAACACCGGCTCCGGGGTATGACTGTTCTAGTTTAACATTACCCGATAGATTCAATATTACGAACAGATTTTCTCATAAGCACATAGGGACCAGCAACGAATGCCTACAAAATTGGCAAATTCAGGCCACAAGCGTCAATAATTAGGTAGCTCGATATCATAATTTTCATTCTTGTGTATTGTGTTCACCCGGTTGTGGAAAAATGCGTTGTGTTTGTTGATCGCGGCAAAAGCAGGTGGATTGCACTGCGAGCCATCATCATCTTTAAAGGTTGGTAACCATTTCATCAAGGCCTTCGTTGCCCTCTACCTGGAAGCGCTGGCGAAGCCGCTGCCGGGATTTATGCACACTGTCTACCGAAATGCCAAGCATAGACGCCACTTGTTTAGTGTTCAGATGCAGCCGGGTGAGTGCCGCCATTCGTTGTTCCGCCGATGTTATGTCGGGAAATTTTTCTTTTAATTTCACAAAGAAGGCCGGATGAATTTTTTCAAACAGCAATTTGAATGTTGTCCAGTCTTTTTCAGTTAAGATGGTTTGCAGCCCAAGTTCTTCGATGATTGCCTGTTGTTCAGACGCTGACTCCTTCCCCTTCGCCTGAACTTTCAACGTTTCAATCAGGGCAGTTTTCTCCACGATGTTTTCGGTAAACATTTTCAGCTGTGTCCTGGCTGAGGCCACTTCCTGCGCCATTCGTAGCCGTTCATGTTCCACTTTCTCGGTTTTTAATTTCTCCTGTAACCGCTTGCGGTTCACCACCAATAAAGCAATCACCGAAAGGACAATAATGAATGCGATAAGGAGGTTCCGTGTGAGTACTTGTGAACGTTTTTCCTGGTGGAGGGTTTGCATTTTGTACCGGCTGGCTTCTTCATTCAACCTTGCCATGGAAATGGAAATGCTGCTGGTGGCGACTACTTTTTCCAACGAATCATTCAAGGCAGACCAAAGATTGGTGTAATAAAACGCACTGTCATATAAACTGATTTCCCGGAAGACCTGGGCGGCGGTATAATACGCGTTTCGCAAATAACCCGCATTCGGGCTTCGACCTAATAATTGAAAAGCTTCCCGCGCCTCAGCAAGGGCAGCGTTTTTGTGGCCTTGTGCAAGATCTGCCCGTGCTGCCCATTGCAGGGAGTTGGCAGCATTGTCGTAATAGCCGGCTTCTTGGCTGGCGAGGTAGTCAATTTTAAACAAACGATAGGCCGTGTCATATTTCCGCTGCGCATACAATATCTGTCCCATGTTTCCGGAAACAATACCGGTCCACACCCTGTTTTTTTGGTCCTTCGATAGCTGCAATGCCTCGCTGTAAAAAAGAAAGGCGGAGTCGTATTTATTTTGCCGGTGATACCCTAAGGCGATCGTATTTATACAATTCGGCAAGAGCTTTTCGGCTACAGCTTTATCGGGCGATTTTTTCCAGCCCGCAACAGCTTTCAATCCATAGCGAACGCTTTCATCATACTCCCTCACTGTATAAAGTAGTTCCGCTAAATGCTGGTATTGTTCCGGCAGGATCGGGTTTGATAGTTTTTCATAGAGATCAATGCTGTTCTTGGCATACATAACAGCAAGGCCCAATTCGTTAAAACGAATGATATACTGCGCATAAAGATCGCTCACAACTGCAATTAGCTCATCATCTGCCGATCGGTAGGCGAAGTCCATTGCTGAGGAAAACAAGTTTTTTACCTGTGCTTTTATCAAATTTCTCTCAACAACCTTTCGCTCCGGGTTTGACGGGCTATTAACTTCTTTAAAGACAAGTGAACAAGCCTTAACGCAGTTGAAGCGGGCATGAAAATGAGCCCCGGCGGATTTTCCTTTTTGAGCTAGTGCCTCCAGGAATTGAGAGGTGCTGGCGCTGTCAACATGTTCCAGGGTCGACAAAAGCGTTCTGATATGTTGCTTGCTGGCGTGGCTCTTTTCGCTCAACCGGGCAACCCATATTCCAGGATCCAATGCTGTCTGTTGGGCCATGCAGAAATTGTTGGCCAGCGGTAATGCAAACAGGAAGAAAAGGTAAATGCAATTTTTTGTTTGAGCAGACATTAAGCTATTAATATATTCAAAATGCCAGGAACTACCAAAAATAAAGGATGCAGGAGGATCTGCACGAGCTAAAATGAGATCCTGTCCTGGCAAGGGCCAATACGCCTAATTCAAATTGGAATAGTAGAAGGATAAGCACTGCATGCCTCGTTTTCAAAAGCCCGGATCAAACAAAAACTAAATTTTTAGCCTACCGTAAAATAGCGAACGTGCAGCCATAACCCACGGCGCTGGTCTAACTTTTATTCTTCACAGCCCCGGCATTTTTTTTAAACCTTCGGCGCCTTTTTCGAATAAACAATAGCGACCTCACTTTCTAACTACATGGGAATCAGTATTTAGCGTCTTTGTCAGGTGTTTGTCAGCCCCCTGTCAGCCATTTGTCATGGCAAAATTTTGGTATAGCCGACACGTTGAGCCACCTTTCCTTTAGCAGCGCATTTCGTATACATTATATGAGAAAGAACCGAGTCATCATCCTTATCCTGCTGCTCACCTTGGTGGCCATCGCGTTGGTAATATGGGCGTTTGACAAAAAGCTCCGGCGCCTCGAAGTGAAACAGAAAACCACTGCCTTCCTCCTATTGAATCAACCTCCTGAGTCCCTAAAAGTTTTTCACCAGCCTTAAAAATACATTTATGAGAAAAATTGTTCTACTCATCGTTGCCTTGATCTTCCTGCTTTGCAAGGACGGGAACGCACAAACAAAAACACCTAAAAAGAAAGACGTTGCAGTTGCTGCCATAATTATAGACGATGGCGGCGGCGGCGGTACAGGTGGCTCGACTTGTACCCCGCCACCTACACCAATTTTGTCAGTTACTCAGCCCGTCCCTGGCAGCCTGACCGGTTCGATAACCGTAAACTCCCCCATAGGACCGACTATAGTTTACTCCATCTTTACCATCGACGACTTTGGTGATGTCTCAGGCACTACCACTACCCAAAACACAACGTTCTCCCTGCCGGCGGGTCAATCTTATATAATCTATGCGACCAATAGTGCGACGTGTTACAGTAACGGTGTTTCGGTTACGATAATCCCAGCTCCCCCTGCACAAGTAATACCTACCACAACTGCCGTGGCCAATGCGTCTATCGGTTTTGGCGGCTCGGCTGTTAGCCTGGTTGCCACAGTTACACCTTTGCCTACCGGAGGCACCCCTGATGGCGGCGCAGTCAGTTTCTTCCTCAAAGATTATCCTTCAGCCGGTTCCAATACACCAATCGGATCAGCCAGCAGGGGAGCGGATGGCAGGTATACCCTGGTGTACAACCCCAGTTCGCTGCCGGCGGCTACATATAGGGTGGTGGCAACCTTCGGCGGCAACAGTACGTTTGGCGGCAGCACTGCTAATGGTACTTTAACAGTGGTACAATGCTCTGTGATCACATCTTACGGTGGCGGCGGTATCGTTTGCCCGGCCGGCACCATGCAGTTTGTACTTATCGGCACATCCGCCCCTGGAGCCGTTACCCGGTGGTACAGCGATGCCGGGGGAACAAACCTTGTTGGCGAAGGCACTGCACTGTATGTCAATCCGCCTGCCTACGATGGTGGGAGTTTAGTAAGAATCTTTACTTACTACGGTCGCATTGAAAACGCGGCACCTTGTTCGAATTCTGCATTACAAGCAGTGAGCACTACGGTCTTGTATCCTTCTATTGCAACCGGTGTCAGGGTGTTTAATCAATTTTTTTGTAGCGGTGGCAGTGCCCAGCTCGTCCTCGACGGCACTCAGTCGCCCGAGGGTACTATCCGCTGGTACACCGATGCCGGCGCAGTTAACTATGTTGGCGAAGGCCAGGGGCTGAGCGTAAGCCCAACTGTTACCACCACTTACTACGGCCGTTTTGAAGATGCTACCCGCTACTGCCCCAGTAATTCGGCCATGTTTTCAGGGACCGTCGTTGTTTCCTTTCCTTCTGTTGCTACCGGTGCGACTGCCACCAATGCTTCCATTTGCCTCGGACAAAGCACACAATTGTTGCTGCAAGGCACGCCGGGTACGGGAGCTGTGGTGCAGTGGTTCAGCGATGCCGCAGCAACTACGTTAATTGGCGAGGGCAATATTTCTGTCTCTCCGACTGTAACTGCCACGTATTATGGCCGTTATGATGACCGCAGCATTTGCCAAACAAAGACTGCCTTACACCCGGTCACTATCTCATTGATTCCGGATAACCAGCCTCCGACACTGACAACCACGCCTCCGGTTACGGGTACAACTGATGCAGGCGTGTGCTATAAAGTAGTGAACCTTGCCCCACCCACACCTGCTGATAACTGCGCCATCGCAGCAGCTGGTGTAACGCTAAGCGGTTTACCAGCACAGAATAGATTCCCGGTAGGTACTACTATAGTTACCTGGAGTGTTAGCGATGTAACCGGCAACTTAACTACACAAACGCAATCCATTGTCATCACCGATAACCAGCTTTCGACCCTGACAGTTACTCCCGGGGTGACTGGTACAGCCGATGC
>JAURWD010000088.1 GCA_030655145.1 Ferruginibacter sp. | reverse complement strand
AGGCTCAACAAACGGATGGTTTTCTATTCAAAGCGTTACTTACACAGTTGTCCGGGGTCGGAAAATCCCTCCCAATAATTTATTCGCTGTTGGCCTTCCTGCTTCTATTTACCCAGGCAATCACCTTCAATGGGTTGGTGAATGAACAACGGCTGATGCAACGGCCGAATTACCTGACAGCAATGTCGTACCTGTTGATAACATCATTGTTCGCAGAATGGAATATCCTCTCTTCGGCGCTCATCATCAATACGTTGCTGATATGGGTCTGGTCCCGAATGAGTAAACTGCACAATGATCCGCATGCGAAGACATCCTTGTTTAACATAGGTATTGCCATCGGTCTCTGCACATTCTTTTACTTCCCTTCCCTGGCCTTTGCTGCCCTCATCGTTTCTGGTCTGCTCATTACAAGGGCTTTCCGGGTAGCTGAGTGGGTTGTGGCATTATTGGGAATCATAGCTCCATATTATTTTTTACTTGCCTGGGTTTTTCTTACAGATAAATGGCAAGGCTATCGCCTGCCGGGCCTGGCCGTAAGTCTACCCCATTTTTCTAAATCTCGATGGGCCCTTGCCGCCATCATCATCGTCTCCTTTGTAGTGGTGCTTGGGTTGTTTTACGTGCAGCAGAATTTTCGACGTCAATTGGTACACGCCCGGAAAAGCTGGAATCTCATTTTCCTTTACCTGCTCATCGCATTATTTATTCCCTTTATCAACGATTCCAATTCGTTTGTTTATTGGATCCTCAGCGCTATTCCAATCGCTATAGTGGTAGGAGCAGGCTTTTTATACCCCGCCAAAAAGTGGTTCCCACTCGTATTGCACTGGATTATGGTGGCATTCGTAATTGCTTTCAGTTACTTCGTGGAATAATTAGCCTCGTTTTGTATTTTTGCAGCTGTTTTTAAGAATACAGATAGAGTTCTATCTTTTACCAGGATTTTTCCAGCCAGCTGGTAAGTCTGCTAATCAAGTCAAACTTAATCATATGAAATTTGGTGTTGTTGTTTTTCCGGGAAGCAATTGCGACAGGGACGTCATTGAGGCACTTCGTACCGATTTGAACCAGGAAGTGATCGAACTGTGGCACAAGGACAAAGACCTGAGCATGTTCAACGTGGAAGACTGCATCGTTTTGCCAGGTGGCTTTAGTTATGGAGATTACCTGCGCTGCGGAGCGATTGCTAAATTTAGCCCCATGATGCAGAGCGTGATAGAATTTGCCAACAAAGGGGGAAGAGTACTAGGTATTTGTAATGGTTTTCAAATCCTCTGCGAGAGCGGGCTTTTACCAGGCGTATTGCTGCGCAATAGTCACCAGCAGTTTGTATGCAAAAACGTGTATATCAAAGATGCCACAAGTGAACACAGCTCCTGCATGAAAATTCCCGTGGCTCATGGTGAAGGCCGGTATTTTGCAGATGAGGCTACGCTGGAAGAATTAGAAATGCATCGCCAGATCATGTATCGGTATTGCGACGATAAAGGCAGCGTTACGCATGCAAGTAACCCTAATGGTGCCACCCACAATATCGCGGGTATTTGCAATAAAGAAAGGAACGTTATCGGTATGATGCCCCACCCGGAACGAGCTTGTAATGCAGCCTTGGGAAATGAAGATGGACGTAAGATTTTTGCCCATTTGTTTCAGCTAAACTAATGTTAATTGCTACAGTCTAAGGTAAGCCAACAATACGTTAACAGGCTGAATTGTACCTTCGCAATAAATGGATAAATGATGAAAAAAATTTTAATCGCTGTCATATTTTTAGTGTGTTTCACGGCTGTAAATGCGCAGCAAAAATTGAATTGGACCTATACGGCCAAAAGCCTGGGTAATAACAAATACGAGTTGCACCTCGTTGCTACACCGCCGCCGGGTTGGCATATTTACTCAATGCTTACGCCAGATGGAGGACCTATTCCCACAACCTTTAAGTTCAATCAAAATGCTTTATTGTCTATGCAGGGTAAGGTGAAAGAGAAAGGAAAAGTTGTGACTTATTTTGACAAGAATTTTAAAGTCGACGTAAAATATTTTGAAGGCCAGGCACAGTTTGTCCAGGTGGTAACCGTAAAAGGAAAAATCAAAACAAATATCAGCGGCGAAATAGAATCCATGATCTGTAATGATCGCACCTGTATGCCGCCAACAACAGAAAAATTTAATATAGCGCTGAACTAATTTCCCCAGGATGTTTAAATATAAACTGCTTTTTCATTTAGCGCTTTTGTTATCACTTTATACAACTGCACAGGAATCACAACCTGTGCAGTTTAATTTTACAAAAGAAGCAGTAGGGAATGGTACATTCAACCTGCGGATACAGGCGATACCCATAAAGGGAGTACAAGTTTTTTCGGTTCAGGAAATTTCTGCGGACCTGCCCGTGAATACCATTATTGCCTTTGACTCCTCGAGTCAACGATTTCTCTCCGATACGCTCGTAGAAACCGGAACGGCCCAAACAATGGCGGATCCTGCCCTTAACAATGCCGTCATAAAATCGTATTCCGATACAATTACCTGGACGCAGAAAATCAAGTTGGTGGAAGGGGATAGTATCCGCATAAAGGGAACCATTAATTTTTATTATAAAAAAGGGGAAAGTGTTGAATCGGGTGAGGAGCCCATTTCCCTACAGTTCCAGTTCAAAAAAGAGGACCCCACAAAGTTTGTTGCAAATAGTTCGGGTAGCCTTCAATCAAAATCATTGTGGGCGTTGTTGTTCGCGGGGATCCTTGCGGGTCTTATCGGTTTTTTAACGCCATGTGTGTATGCACTTGTCCCTATCACTATCAGCTTTTTTACCAAGAGAAGTAAAACTAAGATCCAAGGCAAAAAAAATGCGCTGTTCTACTCGATTTCCATCATCCTGATCTATACCTTGGTCGGAGCGTTGGTCGCGACGGTCCTGCCAAAAAATGCATTGAACAATTTATCAACGAACTGGATCTTTAATATGTTCCTGTTTGCGTTGTTCATGATCTTCGGAGCATCATTTTTGGGAGCTTTTGAAATTAATCTTCCATCTTCCTGGTCAAACAAGATTGATAGCAAAGCAGGTATTGGAAGTTATTCCGGGATCTTCTTCATGGCCCTCACTCTTGTGATTGTTTCATTCAGTTGCACGGGAAACTTTGTTGCATCGTTGCTTGGTCTTTCAACTGCAGCCGGAAAAATTGCCCCCGTCATTGGGATGTTTGGCTTTGGGTTTGGACTGGCACTGCCGTTTGCCATATTTGCGTTTTTCCCTTCGCTGTTAAGTTCCTTAGGGAAAAGTGGTGGCTGGCAAAATGCCTTAAAAGTTGTGCTGGGATTTTTGGAGCTGGCGCTGGCGCTGAAGTTTTTAAGCAATGCAGATCTTGACAAAGGCTGGCGGATCCTGGACCGAGAAGTATTTATTGTGCTATGGATCGTGCTGTTTGTTTTGCTCGGGATGTACCTCATCGGCAAGATCAGGTTCAAGCACGACAGCGAAGGAAAGAAAAATGATTTTGGGTTAGACTATATTTCTGTACCCCGCCTCTTCATGGCAATAATATCGTTTGCATTTGCCATCTACCTCGTACCGGGGTTGTGGGGCGCTCCATTAAAAGCTGTTTCCGCATTTGTTCCGCCGATGGGTACGCAGGATTTTAACGCGGCCGGATTCCAGGGGAAAGGAGAAACTGCCAGTTCCGTGAGTCTTCCAACTTCCTCAGCCGTTGCTCCTCCGCAAAAACATGTAGCCGACCTGAAGAAATACGAGCCTGGCGCTGCCATCAATAATGGACTGATCATTTATTATGATTACGAAGAAGCGTTGGCTGCTGCAAGGGCATTGAACAAGCCACTAATGCTTGACTTTACAGGTATCCAGTGTGTTAACTGTCGTGAATTTGAATCGAAGATCTGGATTGATGCGGGGGTTGGGCAAAGAATGAAAAATGATTTTGTGGTAGCCTCCCTTTTTACCGATTATAACCTGGAACTACCAGACGAAGAAAAAAGATTCTCCAGCTTGTTAAATGCAAAAGTAGAAACAGTCGGAGACAAGTACGAGGATCTGCAACAGCAGTTAATTAAAGCTTCCGGCCAGCCTAACTATGTCTTTGTAACTGGCGAAGGAGCGCTGCTCATAGATGGCGGTTATGGATATGACGCCACCAAGGGAGCGAAGGAATTTATTGCCCACCTCGACGATGTAAAAGCGAGGTTTCGACAGGTTACAAAATAGCTTTAGACCTCTCCGTATCACATTTCTTAACACGCTTATCAACTTACCTGCTGCATTCCACATTTGGCAAGAACGAACACCATCACAAACATCTGCCCCATTTTTTGCTCAATACCAGGTAAGTAAAAAGCCCCCCGGAAAGGAGGGCTCTTAAGAAATGGGAGGGGGTTACCTAATGTAATATTTTATCATTTATTATAATGCTATTTGTTTTTCAGTCATCATTCTGCGCATATTGATCAGGCCATAACGCATACGACCCAACGCTGTATTGATGCTGCATTTAGTTAGTTCAGCAATTTCTTTAAAACTTAAGTCAGCATAGTGACGAAGGATGATCACTTCACGTTGGTCGTCGGGAAGCATATCGATCATTTTCCGCACACGCTCGTGACTTTGAGCTTGCATCATTTTAGTTTCAGCACTTGGCTCTGAAAAATTAAGTACTTCAAAAATATCGCGATCATCACTGGTCTTGATACTTGGACTACGCTTGATCTTGCGGAAATGATCTACGCACATATTGTGTGCAATGCGCAGCGCCCATGGTAAAAACTTTCCCTCATCTGTATACCGACCACCTTTAAGGGTATCGATGATACGAATGAATACATCCTGGAAGAGGTCTTCCGCCATGTATTTGTCTTTTACCAATAAATAAATTGAGGTGTAAATTCTGTCCTTGTAACGGTTAACTAAGGTTGCAAGAGCGTCGGTGTTTCCTTCTACGTAAAGGTGCACCAATTGTTGATCGGTTAGGTCAATAAGGGATTTCATAAACTTCTACAGTTTTGTGGTTAGGACTTTTGTTTGGGAACCAATAAGGGGAAACTAGCGTAGAAGTCTAATGTAGATAGGCGTTCAGGCTTTTCACTTTACTGGATATTGGACTGTGAAAATATGATTATTATTTAAAATGCCAAATTTTTTTTAACTTTTTTTTTGGCGGCCTTATTGCAATAAAAATAAAGCTTCTTCTGCACGAAATAGGAGGCCTATCCCATTTTAGGAAGATTTTCACATTTATTCAGGAAGGGTTTACAACGTATTTTTGCAAAACAAATAATGGCAACAAAGACAATAAAAAAAAGAAAGGATCCACTTCCTACTGAAATCAAAAACGACGACATCTACATACAAGGTGCACGTGTTCATAATCTCAAGAACGTAACGGTTACGATACCACGCAATAAGCTTGTCGTGGTTACCGGTGTTTCCGGCTCGGGAAAATCTTCCTTAACCATCGATACCCTTTTCGCGGAAGGCCAACGTCGCTATGCGGAAAGCTTAAGCAGTTATGCCCGCCAGTTCATGCAGCGCATGAATAAGCCGGATGTTGATTTCATTAAAGGATTGTGCCCGGCGATTGCGATCGAGCAAAAGGTGATCACCCGGACCCCCCGGAGCACGGTGGGAAGCATGACCGAAATATATGATTACATGCGGTTGCTTTTCGCCCGTGCCGGCAAAACAATTTCGCCGGTGAGTGGGCGGGAAGTAAAGAAAGATGATGTTGGTGATGTGGTAAAAGCAATTGCAGCTTTGAAGAAAGGAGACAAGGCATTGATCCTGGTTCCCTTCCGGCAACATGCCAACCGCGATGTAAAAGAGGAAATGAACATCCTTATTCAAAAGGGTTTCACGAGGTTGTATGTGAATAAAGAAGTGAAACGCCTGGAGGAACTTTTAGAGGATGGGGCAGGATTTGATAAATCCAAAAGCACCGCCTATTTACTTGTTGATCGCTTGGTGGTTAAAGAATTTG
>JAURWD010000075.1 GCA_030655145.1 Ferruginibacter sp. | reverse complement strand
TTATTCGTTTTCAACTTTTTCTATAGCATATTCACAGGGCGTAAGGTTACTTCCACACATACTTGGGGGGCAAATACGCTTGTATGGTCAACACCAATTAACCCAGGTCACGGAAACTGGGCCGGCGAAATTCCGGAAGTTCATCGTGGAGCGTATGATTATGGTAAAGACGGAAGAGAATTTATCCCACAAACTGAACCTGTTGGAGAACACGAAAGCAAGCATTAAAAGCTTTGGTGACTTAGAATTTTGTGAAAGAGATTTGATGAGGAATAATAAAAAGATTTTTGATAAGGATGTTGCAGGATAAAACGACTATAACTGATTCAACTTCGTTTGTATTGGCTTCGCGGGTGAAGGATTACTTTCAATTGATCAAGTTTACGTTGAGTTTTATGGTGGTTTTCAGCACGGTAGTTTGCTACCTGATCGCCACAGATTACAGAAACTTTCTGGATGTGTTGTTATTGTTCATTGCTGGAATGTTGATCACTGGTTCGGCTAATACCATTAACCAGGTTGCAGAGAAGGATACGGACGCGTTGATGAAACGAACAGCAAGCCGGCCAGTTGCAAGCGGAAGAATGACTTCTGCCCATGCAACAGGCTTTGCGCTTATAACCGGAGCATTAGGGTTGCTGATCATGCTCTTCAATTTTAACTGGCAAAGTTCTTTGATCGGCCTTGTGAGTTTATTTATTTACGGGTTCATCTACACACCTTTAAAGAAAGTAAATTCCGTGGCAGTGTTGGTCGGTGGAATTCCTGGAGCGCTACCTTGCCTCATTGGATGGGTTGCAGCTTTTTACCAGGCCCCTATCAATTGGACCGGTGGCTGGATTTTGTTTGCAATACAGTTTATTTGGCAGTTTCCTCATTTTTGGGCGATTGCCTGGGTGGCACACCAGGATTATAGCAAGGCAGGTTTTAAACTACTGCCAAGTGAAAAAGGGCCAACTAAATTTACAGCGATTCAAACCATCATGTACAGTACGTTGATGCTTCCGATAGGAGTGCTTCCATATTTCTATAACATCAGTGGGATGGTTAGCATGTGGATCCTGTTGTTTTGTAATCTGGCTATGATTGCCTTAAGTATTCGTCTTTATATCAAAATGGATATACCAAGTGCGAGACGTGTGATGTTTGGCTCATATTTTTATCTCGCAATCGTCTTCATCGCGTTGCTCGCAGATAAGACTTATATAGCTGGATAAATGGAAAGAGAAGAAATTCAATTTTAATCATTTAAAATGCCCTAATAGGGTTGTGGAATATGAATACGGTGGTGATGGAACAAAGGAAAAGAATTCATCCGCATAAGTTTACCCTTTGGGTCGGCATTGCAAGTATCATTATGATGTTTGCCGGGTTAACCAGTGCTTACATTGTAAAGCGTAACCAGGTTAACTGGACGAGCTTTGAGTTACCACCCATGTTCTGGTACTCAACTCTCGTGATTCTTTTAAGTAGTGCTACGTTGTTTCTTGCACAGAATGCGTTTAAACAACGCGACATGTCGAAGTACAGGAACCTGGTTGTAGTTACATTATTCCTGGGAATAATTTTTATAACATTACAGGTGCTGGGATTTAAGCAGTTGTGGGAGAAGGGAATAACATTGCAGAAGAACGTGTCGTTTTCATTCTTGTATGTAATTGTGAGTTTGCATGGCTTGCATGTTATCGGGGGAGTAATTGCTTTGATCGTGCTTTTTCTAAAGGCCTTTAGTACAAAAATTAGAAATTACAATATTGTACCGATTGAAGTCATCAGCACTTACTGGCATTTTGTAGATGTGTTGTGGATTTACCTGTTGGTTTTCTTAGTAATGATTCGCTAATTCTTTATTAAGAATAATAACAACGGAACAAAGGCAACCGGGGAATACTTTAACCTTAGAATTTAATAATTTATATGGACACAGCAGCAGTACAGCAGGGGACAAAATGGTGGAGCGGGGGCAGAAGCCCTTTCAATGCCAGTTATGGCAAGGTTATGATGTGGTATTTCTTAATGAGTGATGCCTTCACTTTCGGGGCCTTCCTTATCAGCTATGGCACCATCCGCTTTAGTGTAAATGATTGGGCAGATCCAAACAAGGTTTTTAATTCATTCCCTTTAGCCGGTCACGCAAATCTTCCGCTGGCCTTCGTGAGTTTAATGACTTTCATCCTGATCGCCAGCTCTGTTACCATGGTTCTTGCCGTTCATGAAGGGCATCATATGAATCGTAAAGGTGTAGAGAAGTATATGTTGTGGACCATTATTGGTGGAGCAGCGTTCTTATCCTGCCAGGCCTGGGAGTGGACGCATTTACTTACCGGTGAACACATTGCTCTTTTAGATAACGGTACTTTAAGTGTATTACCAACAACAGTGAAGTCTAATCCATGGGGAACTGAAGTACACCACGAAGCATTGCTTACTGCCTTGCAAAATACGCCACGTATTCAATTACTAGAGATCGCTGGAACATTACACGAAACCGGTGCCAACCATAATGTCGCCGCACTGTCAGATGCCGAGTTGATCAGAACAATTGAAGCAGCTGGAATACATGCAAACAATCCCGGTCCCATCGCATTCGGTGGTTACTTCTTCGGAATTACGGGCTTTCATGGATTTCACGTTTTTTCAGGAGTTGTAATCAATGTCGTGATGTATATAAAAACCAAATTGGGACATTTCGATCAACGTGGACATTATGAAATGATCGAAAAGGCTGGACTTTACTGGCACTTTGTAGACCTGGTGTGGGTATTTGTTTTTCTTTGCTTCTACCTAATCTAATTGCTCATTTTTTCGAAACTCAGTGATTCACAAATAATTTAATTATGTCAGCACAATCGTCTTCTCCTGAAATCACCTTTCAGGCTCCACACGCCGGGAACACCAAGCGCATATGGAGAACATTTTGGGTTCTTTCAATTTTAACCATCATTGAACTGGCAATCGGTTTGCTTTTATATAACATGCATAAAGGGGAGGCGCCTAATGCAACCCTGGTACTTGCATTCAAGGGTATGGTTTGTATCCTCACCCTTGCGAAAGCCTATTACATTGTTTCTGTTTTTATGCACCTTGGTGACGAGATCAGGAATATGATCATGACCATCGTAGTACCGCTTATGCTATTCATCTGGTTCATCGCCGCCTTTCTTTGGGATGGCAATAGCTGGAAAAATTTAAGGAACAGGTACAACGGTAAGCCCCAGGAAATTGAAAAAGTGACTCCGGCAGCGAAAGAAAAAGGAGCGAAAGACTAATTTACATTTTCAGATTAGATATTATCGACCATCGTTCCGGGTAATGGGACGATGGTTTTTTTTTGTGAAGAAGGAGAAATTTGTATGAATAAAAAAGCTATCCTCGGCCTGATGCTGGCCATCGTTCTACCACTCGTCGGTTACTATATCGTTAAACATTACAGTGACCGGGCGGTTCATATGCCCCGCCGCTATTTCTTTGACAGCGTTGTGGTAACTGCGAAGAACGGGAAGAGTTCTAACGACACCCTTTGGCATACGGTAAAGGATATGCGCTTTACAAACCAGCTCGGAAAATCGGTCACACTTGACTCACTCCGGGGGAAAATCCTCGTCATCGATTTCTTTTTTTCGCGTTGTCCTTCGATCTGCCCGACTATGGCAACAAGTATGCAACGTCTTCAGCGTTCTTTTTCAAATAGCCGCGATAGCATCGTGCAATTTATTTCAATCTCCATTGACCCCGAGCATGACTCTGTTCCACAACTAAGGAAGTTTGCCAACCGCTATACTGCTAACCATGACGGATGGTGGTTTCTGACAGGAGACAAAGCGCAGATTTATGATTTCGCCCTTAATGAGTTGAAAGCGAGCATTGCTGACACAAATGTTGATACTGCTTTTATTCATACAGAAAATTTTTTCCTGTTGGATCGCGATCGGGTTGTAAGAGGCTGGTATAATGCGATGGATACCGTTAAACAAGCTCAGTTGGTGAGCGACATTCCGTTGTTGATGCTGGAAAAGAAAAGAAAAAGAAGTTTTGGTGAATTTTTAAATGAATTGTTTGGCAGAAGTTAATCGTTCGAAATTTTTATCCCAATATATGTTGACACCCACGCTCCAAAAAAATGAGTCAAAAGCAAAGCTGGTTATCTGGATTGTTTCAATTATGGTGTTTGGTGCGGTTGCCTTTCTTTCCAAGTTCAAACTTGATGCCGATATCGGTTTTAATCCCCACGTTTTCGCGGAGGCCAATGCGTTGATCAATTCGTTGGTTGCGATTCTTTTACTGGTAGGACTTATAGTGGTTAAGCTGCGCAACTATCAATTGCATAAAACAATCATGATAACGGCCATTTTGCTGTCCGTTCTTTTCCTTGTTTCCTATATCGGTCATCACCTTTTAGCGGGTGAAACCAAGTTCGGCGATAGTGATCATGATGGTTTGGTGAGTGCGGACGAGAAAGCCTTGGTGGGTGGATTGCGCACATTTTATTACGTCTTACTCATTACCCATATTCCCCTGGCAGCTATTATTTTGCCTTTCATTTTGTTCACAGCTTATCGTGCCCTAATTGGCGAATATGAACAACATAAGAAGTTGACGAGAATAACCTGGCCAATTTGGTTTTACGTAGCCGTGAGTGGTGTGATCGTTTATTTTATGATCAGCCCATACTATACCTAGGTGAATTGATTTCATCGGGCTATCCGGATGTGACTTCTTCGACGACTATTTTATGCGGGGAGAGATAGGTAATTCTCAAAAGGATCTTATCTCCTGTGTTCCAGGTCCGTTCCACAGGCGGGGCATCATTGCTCATCGGAAGTTTTGCCTTCACCTTTTCGCCTACCACATTTACAAAAATCGCGTGAGCTGATACCTTGGTGATCTCCGCCTGGATGACGGTCTTATTGTTGTAATATTTTTTCGCGGTCAAAAATTCCGGGATGTAGTCACTTTTAAATAATTCCGCTGTTGCCTTTCCTTGCTTGCCTTTGTTGGTAATTTTAAAAAAGACAGGTTCATTCAATCCCGTATCTGATGGGCGTCTTTCCCAGGGAGACAACTCAAGGGGGAAAAAAATGTAACTACCCGTTTCCTTCACAAAATAATCTTCTTCCACTTTTTTCAGGTAGCCAACAAGCCTGTTATCAATGGTTGACTTAGTGAGGAGGTTGTCAAGCGCATTATTGAACTTGTACTCAATACAATCCGCGATCATGCGGTCGCCCCTTGGTGATTGGGCTAAGACAAAACTAACCTCATCGCCTACATGAAAATGATGAAGCTTCTTTATGATTTTTTCGGCCTTGAGCTTTTCCTGTTCCTTCAAACTAATGTTCCCATTCACCGTCTTCGTCCGTCCGTTGGCGGCATATTCTATCGTCGCATATCCCTTTTCATGGTTGATAAAGGTCACTTTGCCCATCAAGGTTGTTGTGTTAGCCATGAATTTTTAATTTGCTTTATCCGTTTCACCGGCTGAGTTACATAGTAAGTTGGGTCACCGGGTCCCAAAAAAGTGATTCAAAAGCTACCACCTTCTCTTCTGAAACCGCGATTTTTTCTTTTTCGAGTAATTCCTGCATCTGGGTTGGGGTAGCAAAATGCATTTTTCCACTAAGAAGCCCGTTTCGATTAACCACTCGATGGGCAGGGACTTTCGGTTTAATATTGTGAGCGCCATTCATTGCCCACCCTACCATTCTTGCTGAAAGCTTTGTTCCCAAATAATTGGCTATAGCTCCGTAAGTAGTAACTCTTCCCTTTGGAACCTGGCGCACTACGTCATAAACATCCTGGAAGAAAGAATACCCCTTTGGTTGCCTCGGTACCTCGTTGCGGCCTGGTTGCGTAGCCCGTGCTGCATCTTTTTTCATCCTATCTTAAAGATAATAATTCGGTGCGTCTTGGCTCCGGAACATTCACATATTCAAAGGGGCAGTGTTTGCATCCATTACCACAACAAAAGCCTTTTTTAATATGATATGCACTGGTAAACACCACGTAGCCCTGCGTATTTAAGTAATAATCAACACCTTCAACTAAATTGTCCATTGCTTATTTAGGGTTGTAGGTTTTCGGTTTGTTTGAGAAATTCATACAACGCTTCATCATGGTCAGCGAGCGTAAGGGGCAAGGTAAACCTCAGGTAAAAAATGGTATTGGTCCCGGCGATATCCAGGGCTTCGTAGTGTGTCTTGATCTTCAGCACCGGGGAGGAATTTTTTTGATGTACATCATCACAATCTTCGATGACTTCCAGGTTATACAAATCAATGACCTGCTTGGTGAATTTGTACAAATCGGGTGAATCTGTTTTTAGATGGATAACACCGCCTGGAG
>JAURWD010000074.1 GCA_030655145.1 Ferruginibacter sp. | reverse complement strand
GTCCAGGCTGCATATACTGGTAAGAATGAAGCAATGCTTTCTTCCACCTTTTCAATTTCATTATGGTCATTGATTGTTCTGAAAAGGCGATAGGCGACGATCCCAAGGTTAACCAGTATGAGCAGGTTGCTTCCCAGCACGGCCAGCCGGTTGGGCGAAAATCCCCATTCACTGATACGGAAGACGATCGCTGACAGCGCAATGCCGTTTACAATCACCGTAACAATGGATAAGGCAAGCAACAAGAACGTGCCCAGTTTATTGGTTTTATTTTTTGACGTTTCAGCGATGGAGAAAAAAATGATAGCCATTACGCCAATAAGGAGAATATTAAAGATCAACAGGAACTCGCGGTCGTTGAAAAGACTTTTGCCACTAAAGACCAGCGCAATAAGATAGGTTACCAGGGTAACAAGCACCAGCGGGGTAAATACTTTTGCAATTACCGGCGACACTTTGTTAACCAGTTGTGGGTTAACCTGGACTAAGTAAGTACCGATGATCGGTGCGGCAGCGAGACCCCAGGTGGCAATGTAGTCGACATAAAATTGTTCGATCTTAATATCGATCAGTTTAAACAGGCCAAAGGTTACCACCGTCAGCAGGGCGCCGGCTATCAGGATGATGGTTGTCATCACCACCAGGTCGGCATTATAGCGGAGGTAATCGAGGCGTCGCTGGTTGTTCGAGATGTTCTTACCAAGGAAAGTAAATCCTAGTACAGCCCATAAAAAAAGTGGCAGGTGGATACAGGCCAACAACAAGGTGTCGCTTTTAGGATCATTGGGAAGCAGGTTTATATAAACAGCCGAAACCAGGACGGCCGTTCCAGCAATGAGCATAGTTTTTCGCGAAACCTGGTGTTTCCAGGCGAAATATGCAACCAGCAACGGGAAAACAATAAAGCCAATGTTGCGCTGGTAAAAGTACTCCGGGTCTATGCCGGCGAAGGAAGGAATTTTTGCAATGAGCCCGCCAATGAAGGCGATCACAAGTACAATGGTTAATTCTTTGGTGGTTCCCCAGGAAATTTGATCGTCTTCAAAATTGATGCGGGCATTCCAGAATTGTGCGGTCGGAGTTTCGCTGATCTCCGGAAAAATATTGTTGAACGCACGTTTGAAACTGCTTTTGTTATCGCGGTACATTCTTTCCAGTTGCGCTGGATTGTTAAGGTTGTTTTTGATGTCGGTTGTCATTTCAGTAGCGTTAAATGGTTAGGATAAATTGGTAAATGAAGTTTTTCGTAAACTGTCCGTCGCGGTCAGCGGCAGCGGTTGTATTTTAAAAGGAAGAATGAATTTTAGTTTATCGTAATCCCAGCAAAGCAGGTACAAATTGGCCAGCACCATCAACGGGGAGGTGAGTAATGAACCGTCAAAGCGCACTGCAAACGACAGGATACAAATATTTAAGATGATGGGAAAATAAATAACTGCCCCAAGAAGCGCCGTACGTGGAATCAGCAGCAGGATCGCTGCAAGAATTTGCAGGACTCCAATGAAGGTGTAATAATAACCGGTACGATGCAGGGCTTCGAGGTAGTGGCCCATCGGGTGTTTGATGGAGAGGCCGCTGGCGAAACGTTCACCCGCGATCTTCACGATACCTGCCGGGATAAAGCCCGCCGCCAGCGCCAACCGGTTGAATACGGCAAAATATTGCAATAGTTTTTTTTGGCGGGCTTGCGAATGAAGCTGGTCAAGCCGGGAAGCAAGGTTCATACGTTGTAAAATTGGTCTTGTGGGTTAAGTCAAAAGCACTTTGTAATTCAAAGTAAAAGAAAACTTTTCAAACAGGCGAATAATTTTGAAAAAAATATTTGGGCGATGCCCGGATGGGAGACCAATTTGTGATTCGACGGGTGCCCGATGACCTTGGGAGTTTAGCAGGCAGGGAGTTCATCTGCCATGATTATTATAAATCTCTGCTTTGCCCTTAACCGACTAAACAAAAGGGGAGCGGACCTGCAAATTCTGGCAATGTCAGGATTAAGATCTTCCTAAGCAAGCGCTTCTTTATTGTACTTTTCCCGGTAGGCCAGGGGCGAGAGCCCGGTGATTTTCCGAAACATTTCGCGAAACGCTTTCACATCTGAATATCCCACCCCATACATCACCTCGTTGACGGTTTTACGCGTGGTTTCAAAAGTTTTTTTGGCACACTCCACCTTTACGCGTTGTGCATATTCAACCGGCGTATTCCCGGTAGCTTTGATAAATCGCCGGTCAAAATTTCGCCGCCCAATGGCAAATTTTGAGGACAGAGTTTCAACAGATATTTTTTCTCCGGGTTTACTTTCGATAAAGGCCTGCGCTTTTTGCACCAGCTCATCTCCATGCAATTTTTGTCCCCTGAAAATCGTAAAGGCAGATTGGCTTTGCCTATCAATTTCAATTTGAAAAACTTTGGAACAGAAGATCGCGGTCTCCCGGTCAAAATATTTTTCGACCAGGTAGATCACGAGGTTTAAAAATGAGTATGCCCCACCGTTAGTATAGATGCCGTTTTCATCAGTGATCAGTTTGTCGGGTTGCAGATCAACCCCGGGGAACATCTCCCGGAATTGATCAGCCACCGCCCAATGCGTGGAGCAGGCCCGGCCTTCTACCAAACCTGCCGCTGCGAGCAAGAATGCCCCTGTGCAGATACTCGCTATTTCTGCGCCTTTTCCGTATTGCTGCCCGATCCAGTCAATGAGCAACTGGTTTCCTTTCACAGCTGCCTGGTAATTGTGATTCAAGGAGGGAATGACGACGAGGTCTGTTTTTTTGATCGCGGAAATATGCGTATGCGGGTTCACGGTGAATAAGCCTTCGTGAAAAGAAACCGCTTCCGAGATGCCGGCGAGTTCTATTTTAAATAATTCCCGCCTGCCTTGCTCTTTCCAATAAGCATTGGCTCTTGAAAATATCTTGTAAGTGCCAACGATCGAGCTTAGGTTGTTCTCACCGTCAGGTACTAATACGGTTAGATGTTTCATGAATGGTTTTTATCAAAGATAAATTGTTGCCTTGTCCAAATCAACCCGTAAGAAAGTCCATTTTGCACCCTGTAAAAGCCGATACTGATGAGTACTTTTGTTTTCTACATTCACAAATTATAAACCTATCATCATGACACAGCAGGATTTTACAACCGCTATACTGGTTGATCAAACGCCCATGGAAGCCTTTGAAGCCATTACTAATGTCCGCGGCTGGTGGTCGCAGGAAATTGAAGGGGGTACAGCGAAGGAAGGTGATGTATTTAAGTATCATTATGAAGACGTTCATCGGTGCGAAATGAAACTGATCGAGGTAGTACCGGGGAAGAAAGTTGTTTGGCGGGTGCTTGATAATTACTTCAAGTTTACCGAGGACAAAACGGAATGGGTGAACACAAAAATAGTGTTTGAAATAACGGGACAAGAGGGCAAAACCCAGGTGCGCATGACACATGAGGGCCTGGTGCCAGCCTATGAATGTTTCGACATCTGCCGTGATGCCTGGACCACCTACATTCAAAAAAGCCTGCACAGCCTTATCACTACCGGTAAAGGTTATCCGAACGGAAAAGGAACACCCCAAACTGAGAATGAAAAGAAATTGGCGGCCGAAAATTTGTAGCTCCGGATTCAGATCAATTTATTTTTACCTCCTGTTTCAGCACCCCACAAAACAGGATTTTTTTTGTCTTCGACGGTCAATTATTAACGGTTATAGGGGAGTGATTGTAGTGAAGAAAATATCAAATATAGCTGTTCCCAATTCCGAAAGATGAAAGGAAGCAACTACCGGTTAAGGTGAAAGTGGGCAAGTTCGGCAGGATGTGGAAAAATAAATCCGGCACAAGCAATCCTGATATACCCATCGGCGTTACATTTAGTGCAAACCTAAACCCGTCATGCCCGAAAACCCTACCTTGGTCCTGCCTGTGCAGTCGCTACAGCCGTCGGCTGAATTCAAATCCGAAGTCATCAAATCTATTTTTGCCATTGTCGCCTTCATTGTCGTGTACATTTTGCTGTTTGCCCTGGCACTTGTGCTCGTGGCCCTGTGCATTTACGCCGGGTTGATGCTCATCATTGGCTTTCCCAAATTCATCACCCTGATCATCGGCGCTGGACTGATCGGCCTCGGCGTAATGGTCTTTATCTTTCTCGTCAAGTTTTTGTTTGAAACCAACAAGACGGATCTTTCTGACACCATCGAGATCACCGCAGCAGAACAACCCCAACTGGTCAGATTTATTCACGACATCGCCCGGGAAACCGGTACTTCAAAACCCAAAAAAATAATTCTTAGCCAGGATGTAAATGCCTGTGTTTTTTATAATAGCAGCTTCTGGAGTATGTTCCTGCCCGTAAAGAAGAACCTTATGATCGGGCTCGGGCTGGTCAATGCGCTTAACGTGAGTGAGTTTAAAGCCGTGGTGGCACACGAGTTTGGCCATTTCTCGCAACGCAGTATGAAGCTGGGGTCATTTGTTTACCACGTAAATCACATCATTTACAATATGCTGTATAAGAACAGCGGCTTCGGTAAAGGATTACAAAGTTTTGCAAATGTGCATAGCATATTTTACATGTTCGCTAAACTAACGGCGTTGATTGTACGCGGAATCCAGGCGATATTGCAACAGATGTACAAATTGGTAAACCTGAGTTACCTGGGCTTGTCGCGACAGATGGAATTTCATGCAGACCACGTGGCTGGCACGGTCAGTGGAAGCAACAACATCATTTCCTCCCTCGAGCGCATTGAAATGGCTGACCAATGTTACCAGTCTACCCTGCTTACCTACGACAAATTGCTGAAAGAAAACAAACGTGCGAGTGATCTCTATGCTGACCATGGAACGGTTTTTCGTCATGTTTCCGAATCGATGAACCGCAAAACAGAAGGCGGTCTTTCCTTGCTTTCCGGGCCGGAAACGCAACAGGTAGTGCAGCGCGTTTCAATCAAGAACCAGTGGGCTTCTCATCCAACAACGCCGGAACGGAAAGCCTACCTTCAACAGTTTGATCTGACGGGTGGTGTTGACCATACGCCAGCCTGGTCGTTATTTCAGCATACAGATGATTTGAAAAGATCCGTCACAGAAAAGCTATACCAGCACATAGAAGGAATTGCTGATAAAGCCCTGGTCGACAATGAAGCGTTTGAACAGTTTTATAAAGAGGATCAGCAAAGTGATATGTTGCCAAAGGTATTTGGAAGCTACTACGATAACCGCTTAATAGAAAGTTTTGACCTTGAAGCAGCAAAAGAGTTGCAAACATCGACAGCGCTCGTCGACATTTTGTCACCGGAGCGGATGCAGTTGGCGACCAGCATCGCAGGATTGCAGCAGGACATTGACCTGCTGAAAGCAATTGATGCGAAAAATATAGAGACGAGAAGTTTTGATTTTGATGGAACAAAATATGACAGGAAGGAAGCGGGTGTTTTATGCGTGACACTT
>JAURWD010000059.1 GCA_030655145.1 Ferruginibacter sp. | reverse complement strand
CCTCGTGTCCAGCGATTCTTCCTTGAAGGGTAGGTTCAATATTCGTTTTAAAGGTGCGGGTTCTATTGACCTCGATATGATCTCTTTGTTTCCGACCGACACCTGGAAAAATCGTCCTGGTGGTATGCGGGCCGACATGATACAACTCCTGGCAGATCTGAAACCTGGTTTTATCCGGTTTCCCGGTGGTTGCATAGTTGAAGGTCATGATCTTTCCGTCCGTTATCAGTGGAAGAAAACCATTGGTCCTGTCGAGGATCGCCAATTGATCATAAATCGCTGGAACAGTGAATTTGCGCATCGTCCGGCACCTGACTATTTTCAAACCTTTGGCCTTGGTTTCTTCGAATATTTTCAGCTTGCTGAAGACATCGGGGCGGCACCCTTACCTATTTTAAACTGCGGCATGGCCTGCCAGTTTAATACTGCAGAGCTGGTGCCGATTGATCAATTGGATCCATATGTACAGGATGCATTGGACCTGATCGAGTTCGCTAACGGTGATGCCAGCACGAAGTGGGGAAAGGTTCGCTCGGATATGGGCCATCCTGCTTCTTTCAATCTAAAAATGATGGGTGTTGGGAACGAGAACTGGGGACCGCAGTATGTTGAACGACTTGGTATCTTCATGAAAGCCATCAAGGCAAGGTATCCTGATTTTAAATTGATCAGCAGTTCCGGTACAGATCCAAACGGTGAAAGGTTTGACTATCTCAATACGGAATTGCGTAAACTAAATGCCGACATCATCGACGAACATTACTACCGTCGCCCTGAGTGGTTCCTTGCTAATGCAGCCCGCTACGATAATTATCCAAGAAATACGGCTAAGATCTTTGCCGGTGAGTACGCTGCGCAGAGCGATAAAACGGTGAGTATCGATAACAAGAACAATGCACAGACAGCGATCGCTGAAGCAGCGTTTATGACTGGCCTCGAGCGGAATGCTGCTGTCGTAAACCTCGCTTCCTACGCCCCTTTGTTTGCACACATCGATGGTTGGCAGTGGACGCCAGATCTTATCTGGGTAAATAACCTGCAGTCTTATGGTACGCCAAATTATTATGTGCAAAAATTGTATTCCGTAAATAAAGGAACACATGTAGTATCGGCTCTTGCGCAAGGCAAAGCATTAACAGGGCAGGATAGCCTTTATGCTTCCGCTGTGATCGATCGCAATACAAATGAGGTCATCATCAAACTGGTAAATGCATCCGGTAAACAGCAAACAAAAAGCATCTCCCTAAATGGTGCGAAAAAATTGGCAAGCAGTGGAAACTTGACGGTGTTGCAAACAAAAGATCTTACGACTGTCAATTCTTTTAGCACTCCGACAGAAATGGCCCCAATAGAATCTACTGTTGCGATCAAAGGCAAACAGTTAGAACTCGTAGCGCCTCCTTATTCCTTTTCTGTTCTTCGGGTCAAAATGTAATCAATCATCACACCTTGCATCAAATAAGCAAATGGGTAAACAATATCGTTGGGGTATTCTCGGCGCAGGCCGTATCGCGGAAAAATTTTGTACGGCACTTTCTTACACGCAAGGATCATCAGTGTATGCAGTTGCTTCCCGTGATCTTACCAGGGCGAAAGATTATGTGCACCGGCACGGGGGAGTGATCGCCTATGACAATTATGAAGCCTTGATGGACGATGATGATATCGACATCATTTACATAGCTACGCCACATGTTTTTCACTTCGAACATACGATGGCCTGCCTCCAAAAAGGGAAAGCTGTGTTGTGCGAGAAGCCCATGTCTCTGACCTATGCACAAACCAGCGAAATGATCACCGCCGCAAAAAAAGCGGGTGTGTTCCTCATGGAAGGTATGTGGACAGCTTGTATGCCGTTCATCGAAAAAATTCAATCGCTGATCGCCGCCGGTTCAATCGGAATACCGAAATATGTAGCTGCTGATTTTGGCTTCACTTCAACACCGGATCCTACCAGCCGGTTGTACGACAAAAAGCTTGGCGGTGGCGCTCTCATGGACATCGGGATCTATCCATTATCACTTGCAACGATTTTGTTTGGTGAGCCAACTGAAGTAAAGATGGTAGCTAAACTTACGGAAAGCGGCGTGGATGAATTTATGAACATGGTGCTGAAGTATCCCGGTGGTGAGACTGCACATTTATTGTCAACCATCAGTTTCAACACGGAGATAGAAGCAACCATTATAGGTTCAGAAGGTAAAATAAAAATCGCAAATCCCTGGTTTAAGGCAACCGATTTTTCATTGCATACGAATGATGGAAAAGTAGAGCAATTTTCCATTCCACACGGCAGTAATGGCTTTGAACATGAGATCCGTGAAGTGATGACCTGTCTCGACAAAGGATTGCTTGAAAGTGAAAAATGGCCACATCACCTAACCCTTACCGTTAGCAGGTTAATGGATGATGCCCTTCAGCAGGTGGGTGTTCGATATCCATAAGCTTTTAACAACGTACGATAAAGCAACAGCCATGAAAATATACCTGGGACTTATTGCCCTGTTCATCGCATCCATTTCGTTTGCCCAGCCCGGGCAATTCAATGACACGCTGGTGCCTGTTCATGATCCCGTGATCACCCGGCAAGACAGCACTTATTATGTTTTTTCAACGGGCCAGGGCATCAATGTGTATTCTTCGACGGATATGAAACACTGGAAGAGAGAGTCACCGGTGTTTTCTTCAGCTCCCCAATGGGCAGTTCAAACTATTCCTGGCTTTCGCGGGCATATCTGGGCACCCGACATAAGTTATCACAACGGCACCTACTATCTCTACTATTCCGTTTCCGCGTTCGGAAAAAATACTTCCTGCATTGGTGTTGCAACGAATAAAACATTGAACCCTGCCGCGCCGGGTTTCAAGTGGATCGATCATGGCAAGGTGATTCAATCTGTTCCCGGCCGCGATCTGTGGAACGCCATTGACCCAAACCTTGTACGAGATGAAAAAGGTGTTCCCTGGCTGGTCTTCGGCTCTTTCTGGAATGGGATGAAACTGGTGCAACTTGATACTAGTTTAAAGTCGGTGGCACAGCCTGAACAATGGTATACAGTCGCTGCCCGCAAACGGGATTTCGTACTTCCTGATTCTGTTGCCGGCGATGCCGCAATCGAAGCGCCCTTCATCTACCGGCACGGTAAATATTTTTATCTTTTTACTTCCTTTGATTATTGTTGTCGTGGGGAGAAGAGTACTTACAAAATGGTCGTTGGCCGAAGTGAAAAAGTGCAAGGACCCTACGTTGACAAAGACGGCGTGCCGATGAACCTTGGCGGTGGCAGCACGTTGCTGGAAGGAGATAAGGATTGGAACGGCGTTGGGCATAATGCCGTTGCCGGTTTCAATGGAACAGACTATCTCGTGTTTCATGCCTACGACGCGGCCGATAAAGGCAGGTCTAAACTTCGGTTTGAAAAATTAGCCTGGATCAACGACTGGCCGGTCGTTGGCTGGCGCCCCCGGTAATCGCTTTTAAATATTTGCAGACTCTTTACGAGGTGTTCGGATATTTTTATTGAAATTGCGCATCATTATTCATCAAAATAAACATCGTTACCGATTTCAAAACCGTTAGCAATCAAACTTCAACCAATGAAAAAATTACACCTGTTCAGTCTTGGCCTCCTTAGCATGAGTAGCCTGATCATTTCATCCTGTAACGATAACAAAACAACGACAGCAACCATGGAAACTAAGACCGGCATTACAAAAGCGGCATTTGGAGAAACCGATGGCAAAGAAGTTTTTCTGTATACATTGACCAATGCAAAAGGAACGCAGGTGAAGATTACCAACTATGGCGGAATTGTAACGTCCTGGGTTGCGGCCGATAAAGATGGTAAAACCTCAAGCATCGTGCTTGGGTTTGATAGCCTGTCAGGCTACCTCGCGAAGCCACCATATTTCGGCGCATTGATCGGTCGCTATGGTAATCGCATCGCGAAAGGCAAATTCAAACTCGACTCAACTGAATACACGCTTGCAACCAACAATGATGCGAATCACCTCCACGGTGGAAATAAAGGTTTCGACAAAGTGGTATGGGAATCATCCACAAGCAGTGATTCTACCGCGGTCCTGGTGTTGAGCTATACCAGTAAGGATATGGAAGAAGGTTACCCTGGAAATCTTAAAGTTGATGTAACCTATACGTTGACCGATGATGATGAATTAAAGATTGAATACAATGCGACAACGGATAAGAAGACCGTGTTGAACCTCACCAATCATAGTTACTTTAATCTTACCGGCGACGTGAGCAATTCGGTACTCGATCATAACCTGACGATCGATGCTGATCGCTACACACCAGTTGACAAAGGGCTGATTCCAACAGGCGAGCTAAAAGCAGTGAAGGGCGGACCTTTCGATTTTACTTCGGTTCATAAGATTGGCGAACGGATTGATTCAGTTGAAGGCGGATATGATCACAACTTTGTGCTTAATAAAACAGATTCTTCCTTAAAACTTATTGCAACTTTATCAGAAGATAAAACGGGGCGCAAGTTGGAAGTGTTTACCATGGAACCAGGTGTGCAGTTTTATTCCGGCAATTTCCTGGATGGATCTATCAAAACAAGTGCGGGTAAGCCAATCAATAAACACGGCGGTCTTTGCCTGGAAACGCAACATTTTCCTGACTCTCCCAACCAACCCTCTTTCCCGACAACAACCTTGTTGCCCGGGCAGAAATATCATACTGTTACTGTTTATAAACTTTCTGTCAATAAATAATAATCATCAGCATACTAACTTAAATATTATTGGATGACGATAAGTGCAAAAGCGTTTTTATTTGATTTAAACGGAACGATCATCGATGATATGTCATACCACGCTGAGGCGTGGTTTGATATTTTAAATAACGACCTCGGAGCAACATTGAGCAAGGAAGAAGTAAAGTTGCAGATGTATGGGAAGAACAACGAGTTGCTCGTACGCATTTTTGGCGACACTCGTTTTACGCTTGATGAAATGAATGCGCTCTCTGTAGAAAAGGAAAGACGCTACCAACGGGCCTATCTTCCAAAGCTGGAATTGATCAGGGGACTCAAGCCATTTTTGGAAACTGCGAAAAACGCAAATGTGCTTATGGCAATTGGCTCCGCGGCCATCCCGTTCAACATCAGTTTTGTCCTTGATAATTTACATCTCCATGATTATTTTCCCGTGGTCGTGAGCGCCGATGATGTAGCGATCAGCAAACCTGACCCGGAAACATTTGTAAAATGTGCTTCCCTGCTTGGGGTGGATCCAACAGATTGCGTTGTTTTTGAAGATGCACCGAAAGGGGTGGAGTCAGCAGGGAATGCAGGCATGCGTTGTTTTGTGTTGACCACCACGCATCCAAAAGAAGATTTTTTACAATACGATAACGTCATCGGTTTTGCAGAAGACTACACGGATGCACAAGTTGGCTGATCCATTTTAATAAAATTATATGGGAACGAAAGTTTTGAGAATGCTTCATGTCTCAGGATTTTTTGCAGCGCATCCCTAAAGCAAATGCACACGATTGCGCAAATAAATGGCCGTAGTTTCTTTCGATAGAACGGGAGAGCCGGTATCTTTAATCTCTTTTAAAAACGATTGAAGTAATTTATTCTTCTCCCCCGGCCTGAATCATTCAATAAAAATGTCTTTATGAGTAATCCACGCAACGTGTTAACGCTGGACGAATTCAGGGTGTCAGAAATTCGAAGTGTTCCCAATGCCACCGGTGAATTAAGCAATCTTTTACGCGATATAGCGCTGGCTGCAAAGCACATCAATTTAGAAGTGAACAAGGCAGGCCTGGTCGATATCCTGGGTGATACCGGAACGATCAACATCCAGGGCGAGCAGGTTAAAAAACTTGACCTGTATGCGAATGACCAGATGGTTGCCGTGTTGAAACGTGGTATTAGCTGCGCCGGCATCGTAAGTGAAGAGTTGGAAGACGTCATCATATTTGATGACGAGATGAGTTGCAAAAGCAAGTACATCGTCGCAGTTGATCCGCTCGATGGCAGCAGTAATATCGACAATTGCATTTCCATCGGGACGATATTTGGCATCTACCTTCGGAAGACGAAGCCAGGCCAACCCTGCACTGAAGAAGATTTCAGGTTAGAAGGCCGCAATATGGTTTCTGCCGGGTATGTTATTTATGGTTCCTCTACCATGTTTGTTTTTGCCACAACCCGCAGTGTGAATGGCTTTACGCTCGACCCCTCTATCGGTGAGTTTTACCTGAGTCATCCAAATATCCAATGCCCGGCAAAGGGAAGTATTTATTCGATCAACCAGGGTAACTATTACCATTATGCGCCGGAGATCCAGCATTACCTGGATCACATCCTACGAAAAAACCAGGAGAAGGAGAGTACCTACACGCAACGTCATGTCGCGAGTATGGTTGCCGACCTGCACCGCAACCTCATTAAGGGTGGCATTTTTCTGAATCCCGCTACCAATGCATTTCCAAAAGGAAAGTTGCGGTTAAGCTACGAGTGCAATCCCTGGGCATTCATTTTTGAAGTTGCCGGAGGAGCGGCCACCAATGGCGAGCAACGGATCCTCGATATTCCTTTCAAAGACCTGCACCAGCGAACGCCTTTGTTCATCGGTAGTAAGGGCATGATGGAGGAACTGCAATCTTTTATGCAACCAGCGAACACTATGCTTGGTGTCGAAACAGCGAACGCTAAGATTTAAGAAATAAACAATTAAAATTTACCGCCTTCTTACTAATACGTTTTAATAATGTCAATTAACTTATTTGATCTAACAGGAAAGATTGCACTGGTCACCGGTGGCACACATGGTTTAGGAATGGCCATGGCAACCGGTCTTGCCAACGCGGGGGCTACCATCATCGTGAATGGTCAAAACAAAGAGAAGATGGAAAATGCCCTGCGGGAGTATGCCGACAACGGTATTAAAGCCCATGGTTATCTTTTTGACGTGACGGATGAAGATGCAGTGAAGAACCAATTGGACGTTATAGAAAATGAGGTTGGGCCAATCGATATCCTCGTCAACAATGCGGGCATCATTAAACGTACGCCAGTGGTGGATATGGAACTGAGCGATTGGGAACAGGTGTTGAAAATCGACCTCACCGGGCCGTTCATCATGTCGAAGTACGTCGGAAAAAAAATGATTGCGCGGGGTGGAGGGAAGATCGTCAATATCTGTTCAATGATGAGTGAAGTGGGCAGGGAAACTGTTAGCGCATATGCGGCAGCGAAAGGTGGACTAAAAATGCTTACAAAAAATATGGCCACGGAGTGGGCGAAACATAACATCCAGGTGAATGGCATCGGGCCGGGTTATTTTGCAACCACGCAAACAGGGCCGATCCGGGTTGACGGACATCCTTTCAATGAATTCATTATCCGGCGTACTCCGGCAGCTCGTTGGGGTAACCCGGAAGACCTGCAGGGTGCAGTAATATTTCTTTCCTCCAAAGCATCTGATTTTGTCAACGGGCATATCCTCTATGTCGACGGAGGAATTCTTGCTTCACTTGGAAAGGCAGCTCACGAATAATTATTTTATACCTCAATCAGTAAACTTACGACAATGGATATACGCTTTCAAAACAGTCCAAAAGAAACTGCTTCCATGCATACGGACGAGCTACGGGAAAACTTTCTCTGCGAGTCACTAATGCAGGATGACAAAGTCAATCTTGTGTATAGCCATTACGACCGGGTGATCGTTGGCGGCGTTAAGCCGGTCAACCAGGAACTGGCGTTGGAAACGCACGAAGAACTGAAAGCAGCCTTTTTCCTCGAGCGCAGGGAAATCGGTATCATCAATGTCGGAGGCAAAGGAATAATCACCGCCGGTGATGAGCAGTTCACGCTCGATAAACTCGGTTGTTTATACATTGCAAAAGGAACGGAGAAAGTAAGTTTTGCCTCTGCGGATGCAGGCAGCCCGGCATCATTTTTCTTACTTTCGACACCTGCGCACGCGACACATCCAACACGGATGATGACAAAGGAAGAAGCTGCCCCTGTAGCTCTTGGCGCCGTCGCAACTTCAAATCAACGAACCATTTACAAATACATTCACCTCGACGGAATTAAAAGCTGCCAGCTTGTTATGGGGCTTACTGTATTGCAGGATGGCAGCGTTTGGAATTCGGTACCACCGCATACGCATACACGCAGAATGGAAGTGTACTTTTATTTTGATGTTCCCAGTGAAAAAAGGGTATTTCATTTTATGGGGCAACCCACCGAAACCAGGCATATGGTTGTGGCGAATCACCAGGCGATCATTTCTCCACCCTGGTCTGTCCATTATGGTTGCGGCAGTTCCAACTATGCGTTTATCTGGGCGATGGCTGGTGAAAACATGACCTTCACCGACATGGACCAGGTGCCGATCGCAGCCCTGAGATAGGCCTTACCCAATCATTGTTATTTTAGTAATATTTGCTCGTGCTTCCCCCGATGTGAAACAGGAATTTTACTCCCATGAAATAATACTGGTCGTTAGAATCCGGGTTTCCCCGCTGAGATCCGGTGTATGATCGGCCCTGGTTGAGATACCGGTTTGAAAGTTCCGACGCAGTGGCCCCACGGGCAGCAAGGAGCAGGTCGCGGTCCGGGTAGGTAGTGCTCACATCATCCAGGTAATCTGTAAACAGTATGCGGGCTCCGAGTTCCAGCCCGATATCAAGATTTTCATTCATGCGCATATTCCACCCAATACCATAAGGAATACAAAACTGGGTAAGTGAATACAGCTTACGATCAGGATATTCCGGGAGCCCCTGGCCTTCCGTACCCAATGGCTGCAAAAATGTTTTCACCCCCTTGCTATCTGAAGTGTAGGGATTAAATTTTACCGCACCAACTCCAGCAAAAAGGTAAGGGTAATGATCGTTCTCCTGGGGGTTTATCAGGTTGGCTTCCACCACGAAACTTGCTTCAAATATATTTGACTTAAAATTCAGATTCCGGCGTATGTGAGACCCATCTTCACTTTTCGCATCATTGGCCCTGATCTGCCCGTAACCGATCCCGGTACGAAATATAACCCGATCGTTGAACGCGGAATATTTAATGTTCGCGCTTATGGCTGGTCCCAGGGTTGGGGCTGCAAAATATCTTTCAGAAAGATCACCGCTGTAGCCGGAGATCCCAAGGATCAATTCAGCCTGCCATTGAGCAAATGAACATTGGCAAAAAAATGCAAGGCACGCAATTAAAATGCTTTTCTTCATCGTAAGAAATTATTTGGAGGTGAATTCAGTTGTGCAAAATGGATGCCGTTATTCGAGTATTTGCAGGATTAGATTGACTTCCAGCGCCACTTCTTGAAAAAAGCTGCTCAATTTTGATGGTTGTTGTTCCGCAGTGCGATTCGCGTAAAAATATTGGGGTGAATGGACGGAAGTTAAGAATATGATTTTTCATATGTGATAGAATGAACATAATATAGGGCTAAGAGAAGGCGTTTCGAGTCGCCTTAAAGGGAGGCCCTGGAAGTAAGGTTAAAAGGTATCGCCACATGTGCAGTGGAACGCTCTAAGATCAACTGCGCGGCTCTGCGCCCCATCATTTCGAAATCAGTGGAGATCGTGGTGATCCCGTTCAGGATTATTTTTTTCAAGGGGGTTTCGTTATAAGAGATTACCCCGACATCTTTGCCAACTTTTAATTTGGTGCTCAAAATTCTTTCGATCAGCACGACGAGATCATCCTCCATAAGACTGATGAAAACCTCACCGGCATTTATCGGCTCATTTTCAATCGCATGCACCACCTTATAATTAAAAGCAAATTCCTGGCAAAACCGCAAATACCCATCAAGGATTTCTTTCGGATGATACGTGTATTCAGGAAAGATGATCTTGATCGTATGGTACTTACTTAGTTTTGGTTTCGCCTGGACCAACGCATCATAAATGTCCTGCTCAAAGTCTTCGTATACGGCAGCAAATTCTCCCGTTACCCAGGGAACAAGTTTATCCATCAGGATCAGTTTCTCTTTAGGAATAGCGTTGATGATCTCTGAAAGATTTTCCCCGCCATCCATAAAATGCGGGATAATCACATAGTGCGTATAGTTTGTTTTCTGTTCGCTGATCAGTTTTTTAAAGAGGTTGAAATCGTTATTGTAAATGTAAAAATCGATCGCGGCCATATCTCCAAGCGCCTCTACGAATGCATCATAGATTATTTTTTTATGCGGGCTCAATTTATTGAAGAGCAGGAAGATCTTCAGCGTTTGGCTGAAGCCCGTATGTTTTACAAAATAGCCCTTACCCGGGACGGAGCCCAGTACGCCATGTTGCTTCAGGTGCTTATAGCCTTTCTCTGCTGTGTCTCTTGAAATCTCAAATTCAAAACTAAGTTCATTGATGGAAGGCAGCACGTCGTTCTCAACCAGTACACCATCGTTGATCGCTTTAATGATACTATTCGCGAGCTGCAGGTATTTTGGAGTAGCCGAATAGTAATCGATAAAAAGATGTTTGAAAATGGCAGGTTGCTTCATGACGAATCTTTCTAATTTAAATCAAACATACAAATTTTTAAAGGGCACTTAGAATAAACCATGACAGCCCATGACAGGTGATAATTTGCAACAGTTTATTTTTAATTCTCAATTGCTTCTATATAAAAAATTTTCCTGATGGGCGTTATTCTTGGTGTTATTTTCCACTTCATTGGTGGCTTTGCTTCTGGTAGTTTTTACATGCCCTACAAAAAAGTTAAGGGCTGGAGTTGGGAAAGTTTTTGGATCGTTGGCGGTCTGTTTTCCTGGTTGATTGTTCCTCCACTTGCTGCCTATCTTACCATCCCCGGTTTTGGTACCATCATTTCAAATGCCAGCAGTTCTGTGCTGGGAGCCACTTTCGTGATGGGGCTTCTTTGGGGAATTGGTGGACTCACATACGGACTTGGCGTAAGATACCTCGGCGTTTCTTTGGGTAGTTCTATCATCCTTGGACTGTGCTCCGTATTCGGCGCAATTATTCCTTCCATTTACTATTACTTCAATAAAACCGAGGGCAAAGATACCATTTCAGATCTCACCGGGACCGCCTGGGGACGCTGGGTCTTAGCGGGCTTATTCGTTTGTGTAATTGGTATCATCATCTGTGGTAAAGCAGGAAGCATGAAGGATAAAGATATTGGCGGCCAGCACATAGACGCTTCCGGTAGTGAGTTTAAAATTGTAAAAGGCCTCGTCGTTTCAATCATTTCTGGTGTGTTAAGTGCATGTTTTAGTTTTGGTATTGAAGCCGGAACAAGCATGGGCATCGTAGCCAACGATGTTTGGAAAGCAGCGAACCCGGGCGAAGGTGAATTTCTTTTTCGCAACAATGTCATCTTCGTTGTTATCCTGTGGGGCGGCCTCACAACAAACCTGATCTGGTGCCTTATTCTTAATGCCCGTAACAAAAGTTTCGGTGATTATACCAATAAGCAAACGCCACTTTTAAAAAATTATATTCTCTGCGCCCTCGGTGGCACAACCTGGTTTCTTCAATTTTTCTTCTATGGAATGGGCGAAAGCAAACTTGGTAACGGACCAAGTTCCTGGATCCTACACATGTCGTTCATCATACTCGTAGCAAATGTGTGGGGACTCGTTTTAAAAGAATGGAAGAACGTCAGCAAAAAAACAACAAGGACGATCATCACCGGGATCTTCGTCATCATTCTTTCTATCCTCATTGTTGGATTCGGCAATTCATTAAAATCTTAATAGTCAAAAATATCATTGTATGTCAGTAGCAACAAAAGCGTTTAAACATGTCAGTTACCTTTGGGACGATCAGGCCGCAGCAGCATTGGAAGGTGATGAAGTGGGTTTATTGATCTATCGCTCTAACCTCCTCGGAGCAGATCTTCGCTTAACAAATTACGGTGGTGGCAATACCTCGTGTAAAGCAATGGCGAAGGATCCACTAACGGGCTTGTCCACAGAAGTAATGTGGGTGAAAGGATCAGGTGGCGATATAGGTACATTAAAAAAGTCGGGCCTTGCTGCTTTGTATGTTGACCGCCTGCGCAGCCTTAAAAATGTTTACCGTGGCATTGAGCACGAAGATGAAATGGTTGAATTATTCAATCACAGCATTTACGACCTGGCTTCAAAAGCACCTTCGATCGATACTCCGTTGCATGGATTTCTACCATTTAAACACATAGATCATTTACATCCCGACGCGGCCATTGCAATCGCTGCCGCAAAGGATGGTAAAAAGATCACGCAGGAATTATTTAACGGGACCATTGGTTGGGTGGAATGGCAAAAGCCCGGGTTTGATCTTGGGCTTCAGTTGAAAGCATGCCTAGATAGCAATCCCGGCATCCGCGGAATTATGCTTGGCTCACACGGGTTATTCACCTGGGGTGATACCGCATATGAAAGTTATATCAACACGCTTGAAGTAGTTGAGCGATGCGCCGAATACCTGGCCGATAATTACGGAAAGAAAGGACCGGTTTTCGCCGGTCAAAAAATTGAATCACTTCCCCGCGAGCAACGGCTGAAACAGGCTGCTGCACTAGCTCCTGTGCTCCGTGGTTTTTGTTCTTCCCAAACAAAAATGATCGGTCATTTTACAGATGATGACCGCGTGTTGGAATTCATCAATTCAAATGATCTTGACCGCCTTGCTCCACTTGGCACCAGCTGTCCTGACCATTTCCTGCGCACGAAGATAAGCCCGCTCATTTTGCCACTCCAGGCGAGCGAGTCACTGGAAGATCTGAAATCATTAAAAGAAAAATTAACCCCGGAATTTGAAGCTTATCGCCGGATGTACGCAGATTATTACAACACCTGCAAACACTCAAATAGTCCTGCTATTCGCGATGCAAACCCGGTAGTATTGTTATACCCTGGCGTTGGGATGTTCACCTTCGCGAAAGACAAACAAACCGCAAGGGTAGCCGCTGAATTTTATATCAACGCCATTAACGTAATGAAGGGAGCTGAGGCAATTTCAGCATACACTTCGTTACCAAGGCAGGAGGCATTCAATATTGAATACTGGCTGCTCGAAGAAGCAAAACTCCAACGTATGCCAAAGCCAAAACCTTTAAGTGGTCGCATTGCACTGGTTACGGGAAGCGCTGGCGGAATTGGTAAAGCGATCGCGAAGAAGTTTGCCGATGAAGGTGCCTGCGTTGTCATAAACGACATCAACCAGGAACGGCTCGAGTCTGCGACGAATGAATTCAACAAGCAATATGGGCGAGATACAGCTGCGGCCGTTATTTTAGATGTAACGAACCAGGAATCGATCCTAAGCGCCATGGAACAGGCTGCTCTTGCTTTCGGCGGTGTAGACCTGATCGTAAACAATGCGGGGATCAGTATTTCAAAACCCATCGACGAGCATACAATTGCCGATTGGGATAAGTTGTATGATATCCTGGTGAAGGGTCAGTTCCTGGTATCGCAGGCCGGCCTGGCTGTTATGCGCAAGCAAAACACCGGAGGAGATATTATTAATATCGTATCAAAGAATTCCGTTGTAGCCGGACCAAATAATGCCGGCTATGGTTCTGCAAAAGCAGCCCAGGCTCATTTGACGAGATTGCTTGCAGCAGAAGTTGGTGCAGATAAGATCCGGGTGAATACCGTCAATCCCGATGCGGTGATAGCCGATTCAAATATCTGGGCAGGCGGCTGGGCGGAAGGCAGGGCCAAAGCGTATGGCATTTCTGTCGAAGAATTACCAGCATACTACGCCAAGCGCACCCTGTTGAATGAAACAATTTTGCCAGACGATATTGCCAATGCCTGTTTTGCTTTTGCCGGCGGCTTGTTGAATAAATCCACCGGGAATATTTTAAATGTTGACGGTGGCGTAGCGATGGCATTTGTCCGCTAGTAAAATGGTTGAAAAACTTTAGACGAAACCAATAATAAAATAGAAGCTTTATGGTTCGCAAGGCATTTAAAATGCAGTTGAATAAGGGAGCTGAAGAAGAATATAAAAAACGCCATGACCTCCTCTGGCCCGAGCTTGAACAGTTATTAAAAGAGGCGGGCATCAGCGAGTATTCTATTTTCCTCGATGAGAGCACCAATAGTTTGTTTGGTTTTTTGAAGAGCTCAAATGAACAGGCGCTGGATTACCTTCCTGCCAATCGGGTTATGCAAAAATGGTGGGCCTTCATGAAAGACATCATGGATAGTAATCCTGACAACTCCCCGGTAAGCGTTCCCTTGAAAGAAGTTTTTTACCTACCTTGAAAATACTCCTCATCTCATAAATACGAGTTATGTTATTGAATAAACGATTGATTGAAGAAAGTAACGACCAATTGCTGAGTAGCCATCAAAAAGGATACCACTATGTATCTTCTTCGATCGATAATGTCGTGGAGATCATCCAAAAATTAGTTGACTTCCAGGTTGCAATTCCGAGCTGGGCTCTTGGTACTGGTGGCACCCGGTTTGGTCGCTTCAGCGGCGGTGGTGAGCCGGGTAATCTCGAAGAAAAAATTGAAGATATTGGGTTGCTTCATGCACTAAACAAATCAAGCGGCGCCATTTCATTGCACATCCCATGGGATATACCCAATGACCCGGAGGCAATCCGAAAACTGGCAGCGATGCATGAGTTAAAGTTTGATGCCGTAAACTCAAATACTTTCCAGGACCAGGCAGGGCAGGAACATAGTTACAAGTTTGGCTCTTTGCAACATATGGATAGGGCAGTTCGCAAACAGGCTATTGATCACAACATCGAGGTGATCAGGCAAGGTGAGGCCCTGGGTTCAAAGGCACTAACGGTGTGGCTTTCCGATGGATCTTGCTTTCCCGGCCAGTTGAACTTTCGAACCGCCTGGCAAAATACTTATGAAGGATTGCAGGAAATTTATGCTGCGCTTCCGCAGGACTGGAAAATTTTTGTTGAATATAAAGCCTTCGAGCCAAATTTCTATTCAATGAGTGTGGGTGATTGGGGACAGTCATACCTCTATACTTCTAAACTTGGTTCACAGGCATATACATTGGTTGACCTTGGGCATCACCTTCCGAATGCAAATATTGAGCAAATCGTTTCTTTATTGATGATGGAAAAAAAGCTCGCTGGTTTTCATTTCAATGATAGTAAATATGGCGATGATGATCTTACAGTCGGCAGCATCAATCCATACCAGTTGTTTTTAATTTTTAATGAACTGGTTGAAGGTATGGATGCACAGGGGATGAATCATGCAACCGACCTGGCCTGGATGATTGATGCCAGTCATAATGTAAAAGATCCACTCGAAGACCTGCTACAATCCATAGAAGCCATCATGATCGCGTATGCGCAGGCCCTACTTGTTGACACCACGGCTTTAAAAGAAGCACAGGCCATCAACGATGTGGTACGGGCACAGGAAATTCTCCAGCAAGCCTATCGGACAGATGTGCGCCACCTCGTAGCAGAGGCAAGGTTCAAAGCCGGCGGAGCATTAAACCCATTACAGGTTTTCCGTTCGCAGGGAGTAAGAAACCTCTTGATCAAAGAACGCGGGCCACAAACTGTTGCAACTGGTTTATAAGCAATAGTGCTAAGACTCATTCACCTATCTTGTTGAGATCTGGATCATCTTAAAGTACAATTCAAAAACATACTTTGCCAACCGCGGTCATTGCAATCTTCGATGTGGGTAAAACCAACAAAAAATTATTTCTCTTCGATGAGCAATACAGGATGGTGTACGAAAAATCGGCAAAATTTATTGAAACCGTCGACGAAGACGGCGATGCCTGCGAAAACCTGGAAAGCTTGCGGCTAAGTGTATTCGATTCACTCCGTGAAGTTTTTCACCTCAAGGAATTCGACATCAAAGCGATTAATTTTTCCACCTACGGTGCAAGTTTTGTCTACCTGGATGAGCAGGGAAATCCCTTGACTCCCTTGTATAATTATCTTAAAGCCTACCCCCCGGCCTTAAGCCAGGAATTTTACAATACGTATGGAGGAGAAACCGCGTTTGCGAATGCCACTGCGTCTCCGGTACTCGGAAGTCTTAACTCCGGCATGCAATTGTACCGGATCAAAAAGGAACGCCCTGAACTTTTTGCAAAAATAAAATTCGCATTGCATTTGCCGCAATACCTCAGTTACCTGATCACCGGCATACCTGCAGCGGATATAACCAGCATAGGTTGTCATACCAACCTGTGGGACTTCAAAAAAAATGAGTACCACGACTGGGTATCACGGGAAGGCATACGCGAAAAATTGCCGGCGGTCATACCGGGCGACGAAGTTCTTCCTGCGTCATTTCCAGGAAACAATTATTCAGTTGGTGCAGGACTGCATGATAGCTCAGCCGCACTGATCCCTTATCTTATCAATTTCCACGAACCATTCATATTGATCTCTACCGGGACCTGGTGTATCAGCCTGAATCCCTTTAACCAGTTGCCGCTGACCGCAGAAGAGTTGCAACAGGATTGTCTTTGTTACATGAGTTTCGAAGGCAAGCCAGTAAAGGCTTCGCGGTTGTTTGCCGGTTACGAGCATGAACAGCAGGTAAAACGAATTGAGGAACATTTCACTGATGCCAGTGCTCATTATCGTAACATCCAGTTCGATGCAGATATCGTTGGAAGATTGTCGAAAAAAGACCTGCTTGCGGCTGAAGCGATCAACCTGCAAGAATCCAGGTTCGGTAAACGGGATTTGTCCTCTTTCTCTACGGGCGAAGAGGCTTACCACCAGTTGATCCTTGACATCATCGCCCAACAACAGTTTTCAACCCAGTTGGTTTTACAATGCACGGCCGTCAAAAGAATTTTCGTCGACGGAGGCTTCAGCCGTAATACGATTTATATGAACCTGCTTGCCGCATCCTTTCCTGGAATGGAGGTCTTCGCGGCATCGATGGCGCAGGCAACCGCCGTGGGTACAGCACTCGCCATCCATAAAGCCTGGAATAAAAAATCATTGCCCGGCGATATCATTGAATTAAAGTATTACGCCGGCAGCCAGGAAGTTAGTTTGTGATCTTTATTAAACTGACTTTGCATTGCAATTCTCTGAATTCCTCTCCAGAGA
>JAURWD010000049.1 GCA_030655145.1 Ferruginibacter sp. | reverse complement strand
CAATTTATTAACCATCAGCACAGCAAAAAAAGAAGAAGCGAAAGTAGAAGGCGACAAAATTGTCCGGAAAGAGTTTGGCAGCCGTTCATTCAAACGCAGCTTCACGCTGGATGACAAAATCGATGCAGCTTCAATCGCAGCTAAGTATGAAAACGGAATTCTTAAACTGGAACTTCCGAAAAAAGAGGAAGTAAAAGCAACAACGAAAGAAATCAGCATCCAGTAATCGTCCTTTCAAAGCCTGGCTCGTGGTGTTGATGTATTAAACTTTGAAAGCAGCCTGTTTTGAATAAAAAAGCTATCCCGGTCTCGGGGTAGCTTTTTTTATAGGTAAATGTGTAATTTTACCCTTTCAGACTTAACCCTCACCATGATCTTGAAGAATCTTGTTTTCACCTCGTTGCTTTCTCTTCTTTTTTCAGCCGGATTTTCCCAAATTATTCCCGATTCAACGGTAAAACCGGTTAACCCTTTCGATTCTGTTCTTCGTATCAAGAATATCAATCCGTACTTCACGCTTCATGTGGACTCTACGTTACGCTATGCGTTCGAGATCAATAAGGACCAGGCTAAATATTATTGGTATTTAAAAAATTCGCCCGTTGGGCTGAAGATCAACAAGGATAATGGCGTCCTCACATTCAAAGCGGAAAAATCATATTTTCTTTCGGGTCGTTTGAAATATGATTACGAATACAAAGTGAATATTGGCTTGCAGAACCTGGATGATCCTTTAGACCGGGTGGACACTTCCTTCATCCTGGCTTTTTACAATACCGAGATCATTCCTTCCCGTATAAAACCTACTGTCACCAGTTCTCTTTTTATTGAAGAAGGAGACACCATCAGTTTCAGGCTCCAGTGTGAGAATGGCAGCTTTCCAATTGAAGAGATCACTTATTTCAGCAACTACCAGGCAAAATCCCTTACCCCGGTAACTAAATGTGGCGACGATTTTACCTGGTTCGCACCTTTCGATTTCGTGAAGGAGACGGATAAAGACCGTCAAAAAATATTGGACCTGGTATTTGTGGGAACCAATAAGTTCAGCAACAAGGATACAGCAATCATCAAGGTTTATGTAAAAGAAAACATTAATTACCCGCAACGTGTGCTGGAGTTTGAGAAATTGAAGAACGACGTTCAGCAATACATCGTGCAGCTAAAAAGCAGTTTCCGGGTTGTGGACCAAAAGCTTAAAAGAACAAAAAAGACGAGAACGGGATTTGACCTTGGCTCAGCGGCCACGGGCCTTGGCGGAACGGTATTTTCTTCCATGACCTCAGACGATTCCAAAACCGCGGGAAAGATCCTTCCGAGTGTGGGCGTAGCGCTCGTTCCGGTCAAAGAAGCCAGTGCTCCTAACAATAACGCGGATCAAAATACGGCCTCACTTATCAGGAACAGCATCAAGCGACTTGATTACCTTCTGGCTGACAATACCATCGTTGGAGATCGTGATCCCGAAATTCTTGCTAAGACCAGAAAGTTAAAGGACGAACTGAAGCAAACGCAGATTCAACTGATCGATATTCCGATCGCGGAAGAAAACCTCAGCAGCAAAGAACTGGACGAGTATTTCAATAGTCCGAAAGTGAATAAGAAATACAAAGTCAACCACAAGTAATTAAAGGCAACCAGTCGTTCTTCTTGTATCGATGATGTATTGAATCTTCCATAAATTATTGATGCGCACCAGCTGGAATGAGTTAACGCCGCAGTGGCTAAATTTCTCTTTAAAATAAAATTTATACGGGGTCCATACGGAAGCGAGCGCCGCATCAACAAGCACCGTCCCTATTTCGATCTTTTCATCGGCTGCACCTGGGGGTAACCCGACAATGGACCCAATAAACTCGCTGATCTTCTCATCTCGCACACTCACCTTTCCACCTTTTTCCTGAACTGTTTGCAACACCGCGTTATCGGACAAACTGCTGCGTAATAAAGCGGTATCGGCCTTTTTGAGTCCTTCAAAAAATGTATTGATGGTCGCGAGCACACTGTCGCGGGCCGACTGGGCCTGGGTAGAACTAAAAGCAACGACCAGGGAGAACGTAAAAAGAAATTTTTTCATGTTGTAAGCGGGTTGATTGGCTTTCAAGATAGGTATTAAAATAAAAAAGTGGCCAGAAGCCACTTTTTTAAGTTTTAAACAGGAAGCATTAATATCCCAATATTTTCAACATGCTTTGAGCTGATTGTTCCTTGGCATATACCCAATCGACGAGCTTGCCATTTTTATCGTGACCGACTATAATGTGTTTTGGAGAAGGAATAAGACAATGCTTAATTCCACCATAACCACTGATCTGGTCCTGGTAAGCGCCGGTATGAAAGAACCCTACATACAATGGTTCACCGTTGGTAATTTTCGGTAGAAATACCTCGTTTATATGTTCTTCTGAATCATAATAATCGTGGCTATCGCAGGTGATACCGCCAAGGGTTACACGCTGGTATTCCTCCTTCCATTTATTGATGGGCAACATGAGGAATTTTTCGCCGATACCCCAGGTATCAGGGAGCGTGGTGATAAAAGAAGAATCGATCATGTACCAGATCTCCCGGTCATTCTGCATTTTTTCCCCGATCACACTGTAGATATGAGCCATGCTCTCCCCTACCGTGTAACTACCAAACTCGGTAAAGATGTTTGGCATCTGTACCTTGTTTCTCTTACAGGCCACTTTTATGTTACGCACGATCTCGTTGATCATGAACTGGTAATCGTAATCAAATCCCAGGGAATGTTTGATCGGGAACCCGCCACCAATATTGATCGAATCCAGTTCAGGACAGATCTTCTTAAGCTGGCAATACAGGTTGATCACCTTATTCAATTCACTCCAATAATAGATATCGTCTTTGATGCCCTTGTTCAGGAAAATGTGAAGCATCTTCAATTGGAACTTGTGCTCCATCCCCTCAATTTCATCCACATAAAATTCCAGCACATCTTTAGCCCGCATACCGAGGCGGGAGGTGTAAAATGGAAAGTTTGGTTCTTCCTCTGCCGCTACCCGAATGCCTAATTTAAAAGGGCCTTTCACCGATTTGTAGGCCTTCAGTTCTTCTTTGTTGTCAAGGATGGGAATCACGTTTTTGAAACCGGTGTTTAGTAGGCGGGAAATACGGGTGGTGTAGGGCTTTTGTTTATAGCCGTTACAAATGATGTAAGTCTCTTTATTGATCTTCCTTCTTGAATATAATTTGTTGATGATATCGATGTCGTAGGCGTAAGACGTCTCGAGGTGGATCTCGTTTTTCAAAGCCTCCTCAACGATGAAAGAGAAATGGGAACTTTTTGTACAGTAGCAGTAATTGTATTTCCCTTCGTACTTGTGTTTTTTGAAGGCCTTTGCGAACATGTCCTTTGCCTTGTTTATCTGCATCCCGATCTTGGGGAGATAGGTCAATTTCAGCGGGGTACCATACTTATCGATCAGGGCCTTTATGTCCTGCCCATTGTATTGTAAGTATTCGTCTTTTACTTGAAAATCTTCCTGCGGAAAGTTAAAAGTTTGATCTACCAGGTCGGCATAGGTATTATTCAAATTGTTCATTTCCTTCAATGAGTTGATTTTTAATTGTGCAAATGTACTTTAATGCTACATGCGGTGGACAAAAAAAACCGGATGCGACTGAGTCACATCCGGCTGTATATCTTAACTAAAAAAGTTGAGCATTTACTGGTGCTATTTTACCTGGGCAACAAGACTTTTGAAGCTTTCCGGCTCGTTCATAGCGAGGTCAGCCAACACTTTACGATTGATATCGATGTTTTTAGCTGCAAGCTTATGAATGAATTCGCTGTAAGTGATTCCTTCAGCTCTTACAGCAGCGTTGATACGTGCGATCCACAAAGTACGGTATTCACGCTTTTTCAATTTCCGTCCAACGTAGCTATACGTTAAACCTTTCTCCATTACGTTTTTGGCAACGGTATATACATTTTTTCTTTTACCGTAGTAACCTTTAGCGGCTTTTAAAACCCGCTTCCTCCTGGCCCTTGATGCAACTGCATTTTTTGAACGTGGCATACCTTAATTTTTTAAATTTTTAATGTTGAAATGTAATTTGAGCTCACCTGGAAATTATCCTTTCAGGCGTAACAGACGCAGAACGAAATCATGGTTGGTAGAATGTACCAGGCCATCTTTTCTTAGGTTGCGCTTACGTTTCTTTGATTTTTTTGTTAAGATGTGACGTTTGAAAGGCTTTTGGAAGGTAACTAAACCTGTTCCGGTAACTTTGAAGCGCTTCTTTGCGCTTGAGTTGGTTTTAACTTTTGGCATTTAATAACTTATTATAGTTACTCCCTGCTGGCGCCCCGAACAGTCGGGAACTTATGGAGCCGTGTGGGAAATGTTACAAAAAGATTTCTCTTTTCGGGCGGCAAAGGTAGGGAATTTTGTTAAACACCTGCATTTCAATTGATAGAAATTCAACAATTTTGCGTCCCGGAGGTTATTGCTGCAAATTTATGGCGTCAAACAGGTGCTACCGCTCTTCATAAATGTTGTTTTGTTAATACCCTTAACATTTACTTTTATAAAAACTAAAATTCAGTATGAAAAAAAATGTATTGTTTTCTTGTGTGTTTGCTCTGTGGGGGGCCACAAGTATGGCCCAGTCTGCAAAAATCACCCAGTACATCGATCCGGCCAACATGGACGTTTCTGTGAAACCGGGCGATGATTTTTATCGTTATGCCAATGGTGCCTGGATCAAAAAGAACCCGGTTCCATCATCAAAAACCCGGTGGAGCACTTTTGCCGTGCTGGCTGAAGAAGCCTCAACTTCGTTGAGAATGTTGCTGGAAGATGCCGCTAAAAATCCAAATAAAAGCCGGCTTACCCAAATGGTTGGAGAGTTTTACGCGAGTGCGATGGACACGGTCAACATCAACAAAAAGGGATTTATTCCTATAAAAGCAGACCTCGACCGGCTTGCAAAATTAAACTCACACGCCGATGTATTGGACGCTATTGCAAATATGCGGGTGCAGGGCATCGCCTCTCCCCTCTTTGGATTTTCTGTAAGCCAGGATTCAAAAAAAGTTACGGAATACATTCCGCAGATCGGACAAGGCGGTACCACCTTACCTGACCGTGATTACTACCTGAAAAACGACGCAAGAAGTACCAAGATCAGAGCGGCCTACCTGGAATATGTTCGTGACATGTTTAAACTCACGGGAGTGGACGACGCAACAGCAACGCAAAATGCCGCAGCGATCATGGCATTGGAAACTCAGCTTGCCGGCGCGCAAATGAGCCGGGTTGAAATGCGGGATCCGCAGAAATTGTATAACAAATTCTTCGTTGCAGATCTAAGCAAAACAACGCCTTCCATGAATTGGACCGACCTGATGGCCAAAATGAAAGTTACAACTGCTGACAGCGTGATCGTAAGCAATCCAAAATTCCTCCGGTTTGTGGACAGCCTGCTACCGGCAACGCCTGTGAGCACCTGGAAGAGTTATCTCCAGTGGTACGTGATCAAAAATTCAGCAACTTATTTGAGCGATGATTTTGTAAAACGCAACTTTCAATTCAACCAGGTCTTGTCTGGCCAGAAAGAAATGTCTCCCCGCTGGGAGCGGATGAGCGGTCTTACTGATAATACCCTTGGCGAATTACTCGGCCAGCTGTATGTCGAAAAATATTTTAAACCTGAAGCCAAGCAAAGAATGCTCGCGTTGGTTACAAACCTGCAGCAGGCTTTTGAAGAAAGGATCAAACAGTTGGATTGGATGACTCCCGACACAAAAACCCGCGCTTTAAAAAAGCTAGGCGCCTTTAGTAAAAAGATCGGCTACACGGACAAGTGGAAAACCTATGATGGCATCGTTATCAAACGCGACGACCTCGTAGGTAATTTGCGCAGCGCTTCGCAGTGGTCATATGAGGACAGGGTAAAACGCCTTGGCAAACCAGTTGATAAATCTGAGTGGGGTATGACGCCGCCGACGATCAACGCTTCTTATAGCCCGGTGCGTAATGATATCACATTCCCTGCAGGTATTCTTCAATTTCCTTTCTTCGACTTCAATGCAGATGATGCAGTGAATTACGGTGGTATTGGTGCCGTGATCGGTCATGAAATGACACACGGATTTGATGACCAGGGAAGACAATTTGATGCTGATGGAAATTTAAAAGATTGGTGGTCTGAAGAAGACGCGAAAAAATTTAAAGAGAGAGCTGATAAAGTTGTAGAGCAATACAATGGATTTACCGTGTTAGACACCCTTCACCTCAATGGGAAATTGACCTTGGGTGAAAACATAGCCGACCTTGGTGGTTTAAGTATGGCCTACGCAGCCTTCAAAAAAACGCCACAGGGAAAGTCAAACAAAAAGATCGATGGCTTTACGCCTGATCAACGCTTTTTCCTTGGATGGGCGCAGGTTTGGCGCGGCAATTCCCTACCTGAAACCAGTGCACAACTTGTATTGGTTGATCCACATTCTCCAGGTGAGTACAGGACAAACGGTACCGTCATTCACATGAAAGCATTTTATGATGCCTTTAATGTTAAAGAAGGTGATAAGATGTATGTGCCGGTAGAAAAAAGAATCGTGATCTGGTAAGAAAAATTGAACTGTATAACGGTAAGGGCTGCACGAACTGCAGCCCTTATTTTTTTGGGCCCGCTACATAATGTTCTTTCATGATGTTGAATACCTTTTCTTTTAAGGCCACGGTTTTCAATCCTTCGGAAGATACGGGTGGCAAAAAATGCATTTCGAGGCGGGTTGGGAGGAGGTAAAATCCTTTCTCAATAGGGATGGCTTCCTTTGTTCCGAAGATAACGCAAGGCATTACTTTTTTCTTCGCGTCGATGGCCAGTTTAAAGGCGCCATCAAAAAATGGCTTGATGGGCTCTTCAGTACGGTTACGGGTACCTTCGGGATAAATACACATGTGCATGTTAGCTTCCAGCACCTGGCGCATGGCTTCAAAGCTTTTCATCCGGCTGCGATTATCGCCACGATCTACGAGTACCGAGCCACGTTTGTAAAACCAACCAAAAATGGGCACCTTCGCAAAGGATGCTTTGGCAATCGTCATATTCGGCCCGGGAACAAACGGTGCGGATAACGGAACATCGAGCAATGCATTGTGATTATATACGATCACATACGCCGCATCTTTTTCAAAATTTTCTTTGCCCCGAACTTTTAACGGGCAGCCGATCAATACGAGCCAGCAACTCATCCACACGCGGGAGACACCGATGAAATAATCCTGCCCTTTCCGGTTGTCGCGGAAGAGGTAGGCCATCATGGATGGGATAAAAATTATGAGAAAGGTAATGATGAACATGAGCATTCCCCACACGGCCCAAATGCGCCCGAAAATATCTATCAAAAAATTTCCCCTGGGCTTTTTAGCTTTTATATCAGCTGTTTCAATTTCCATGCATGTCGTTGTATCCTGGAAGATTTATTAAGGAGTCAGCAGTTTCCAGTCGATGGGTTCAAATCCTTCACCGGTGAGCAATTCATTGGTTTTAGAAAAATGTTTGCAGCCATAAAAGCCTTTCTCCACGCTAAAGGGTGACGGGTGAGCTGCTCTCAGCACATGGTGCTTTGTTTCGTCTATCAGTACTTGCTTATCCTGCGCAAACTTACCCCATAATAAAAATACAACCCCGCTTTTCTGATCAGATATTTTTTGAATAACCGCGTCCGTGAAATTCATCCACCCAATCTTAGCGTGACTGGCAGGTTCGTTAGCCCTAACCGTTAGCATGGCATTCAACAACAATACACCTTGCTCGGCCCAGTGCGTAAGGTTTCCATATTCCTGCGGCATAGGGATGTCAAGGTCGGTCCTGATCTCTTTGAAAATATTCACGAGCGAGGGCGGCGGCTTTGTACCCGCGGGAACGGAAAAGCTCAAGCCATGTGCCTGTCCCGGGTTATGATATGGATCCTGTCCGAGGATCACTACCTTAACCTTGTCAAACGGCGTTTGATTAAACGCATTAAAAATAAGTGGACCGGGAGGATAGATCGTTTTACCGGCGAGTTTTTCCGTCTTAAGTACGGTGACGATCTCTAAAAAGTAGGGCTTGGTAAATTCGTTCTTCAATACCTCTTTCCACGAGGGCTCTATTTTAACATCCATGTGTTGTGATTATGTGTTCCCACTGCAAAGCTTTTGCAGTGATATCTTTTAATTGTAAATCTTTTGACGATTGGGCAGGAACTATTTTAATTAACGCGGCGCAGGTTGATCGCTTCCACCCATTCATCTTTTCCGCACACCTTACACTGCTTAGCGGTTGTTTTCTCCTTGAGTGCTTCCACCTGCCCGCACCACCCGCAAGCATATTGCCCGTCCTTTGAAAACTGCTTCAATTTTTTAGCGCATAAATGTGGCAATACCGGCAGGCCCCAGCGCACGTCCTCGTCTTCATAATAAAACAAACTAATTAACCCGTTTGTTTCAATGATGGCAAGTTGCACTTGTCCCAGGTGCGCAACACTGTGTTGCCGAAGCTGTGCAAAAAATTCCTGGTGGGCAATCGGCTCTTTCTCAAAATTCTCCAGGATAAACTTCCCATCTTCTACCAGGTACACCGGCTCTCCCTCCATTAACTTCTCAACATTTTCACTCCTGTTGATAAAATAGGTAAGCACGCGATATAAGGAAATAATCACGACGAAAACCAGGAGCCCGGCGAGCATACCGACATCTTTATAAAACATGGGATCACCTGCAGCTGAACCGAGACCAATGATAACGCCAAGTTCAAAAACCGATAATTGTGTTACGCTGCGTTTTCCCAGGATCCGTAAACTGAATATTATGATGAGGAACATCAGGAGGCTGCGAAGTGCCACTTCCGGAAGAAAACTTGCATCCTCGGAACCAAAGAGAAAGGTTTGCCAGTCGATCAAAAAATAGTGTTTGATAAAAAGCAGGGAACTATGCATACCTCAAATTATAAAATATAGCGGGTAAACAAAAAATCCTGTGAATAATGCAAGCACGGCCACAAGTGGCGAAGTCGTTCAGCCGAAAACTTGTTACAGCATCAATTGAATTTAATGCCTGCTAATGGATTCATATTTCCGGAAACGTTCCTGCAACAGGTGCATCATAAAGACATTGACCTCCCATTGATTTGTGATGGGTTGTCGCGTAAAAGGCAGCGGCACCATGTAGGGATAGGGACCAAACTCAGGTGTAATGGTGAGCACCGCATCTGCGCCCTGGCGCTTAACCCGTTCGGCAACCTTGTCCCACCAAAGCAGGTGGGCATTCAAAGCCGTCTCCCACTCCCTGACCCTGGGATCGGGCACCTGCGGCCCTTCAGGATACCCAACCCGTGCATGCAGGTGATGTGTTCGCTCGATCGCCAGGTGTACAGCGTCTAGCTGGTCTTCGAGGTACGATTCGGCCACACTAACCCAATGCGAAATATCAAGCGTTAATTGTAACGATGGAATTTGCTGCAGGTAGGCGTAGGTGGTATGCGCAGCAAAAGTGAATTTATTCCGGTGTGTTTCGTGGTAAATCCTAACACCGGTTTCTTCCGTAAACTTTTCGGCACGTTGAACGAGGGCATGATTCTGTTCAAAACTGAAAAAATCTTTTCCGGTTTGAGAATTGATGAACAACGGTTTGTAAGCGCTCATTTTATCCAGCCAAGCCGAATACAGGTCTGCATGTTTTGTGAAGTCGGCTTCGTATGTGTCATAATGCTGGGCTATCACCGACATACCGCGCCGGGCCGCCAGGCTAAATACTTCTTCAAGCTCCGCAGCCGGCGTTGCTGCGGCAATACCATATTCGATACCACTGTACCCTTCCCTTTGCGCCCGGGCAAAAAAATCTTTCCACGACGATTCCTCGCTGCCCCATCTCGTACAAAAAAAAGCTGTCTTCATAACCAGGATTTAATTGATTTAAAGCACTTATAATTTTTTCACCCCTTTCGATGATGCCGCATTTGCCGGAACGATGCTGATCGCATAACCGCCACCGGGAGCAGACTGCTGGGTAAGCTTCGACTTATTGCTCACTAACACTTTTCTTATCGTATATGCTTGCGGGTTAGTCTT
>JAURWD010000046.1 GCA_030655145.1 Ferruginibacter sp. | reverse complement strand
TGCCATCGCGAATGCAAAAACTTCGACCGAGAAGTTGCTGAAATTGGCGAACCATTTCAAAACGAATTTCAAGAATTCCGCAACGCGTGGTGGATGCCCCATTTTAAACACCGCAGTAGGGGCCGATCACACACATCCCCTGTTAAAGGAAAAGGCTGGTCAAAGCTTCACCGGCTGGAAAAAAAATATTGAAGCCATCATAAAACAAGGCATCGTTTCAAAGGAAATAAAAGCCACAGTAAATGCCAGCGACTTCGCCATTCATTTCATCGCCCTGGTTGAAGGTGGTATGTTGCTTGCAAGATCTACCGGCAATCTTGCTATGCTGTCTACCTGCATCGGGCTTGTCGAAAACATCATCCATATGGAATTAGAAATTTAATTTTTTTCATTATAAATATACCGATTGGTATAATTAATAACCTTTAAAAAAACAACTCATGCAAACATCTAACAACACCATCCTTATTACCGGCGGTAGCGCCGGCATTGGATTCGAAATTGCAAAATTATTTTCGACACAAGGAAACCAGGTGATCATTACCGGGCGCAACCAGGAGCGATTGGAAGCCGCGGTCGCCAAATTACCAAACGTGATTGCTTTCAATTCGGACGTTACCAACGAAGCCGATGTGCAGAAATTAGTGACCAAGCTTACCATCGGGTTTCCACAGTTAAATATGGTGATCAACAACGCGGGCAACGCATTCTTATACCATCTGGCCTCAAGCACCGATACCATCACTATGGCGCGGGAGGAAATGCTTACCAATTATTTAAGCGTGGTCCGGCTAAACGAATTGCTACTGCCCATCCTCAAAAAACAACCCCAGGCTTCTTTCGTAAATGTATCATCCATTGTTGCATTTGTGCCGGGTAGTCTTGCAGGATATTCTGCCAGTAAAGCTGCCCTGCATTCTTACACCCAGTCTTTGCGGGTCGCCCTGGAAAATACCGCTATCAAAGTTTTTGAACTCATGCCCCCGCTGGTTGATACCCAGTTTTCAGCCCCGATTGGTGGCAGCAAAGGCATCAGTCCTGCCACCGTGGCGCAAGATCTTTTTGACTCACTCGCTACCGATAATTACGAGATCCGTGTGGGGCAGACAGAAGACCTCTACCAACTGTTTCTTTCCTCTCCAGCAAAGGCCTTAGACATGTTGCAGGGACAAAGACAACCGGTGCTGGCTTAGGGTGCCGCGCCGATCATTCAAATTAATTTTTATGAAACAGAAAATTCTTTTCGCAGTATTGATGGCAATGGTCACAACAAGTGTTGTGTCCTTCACCCTCGTTTCCTTTAACCGGGGAATGTCGCCTGGCTTTTTGATCTTCTGGCTGAAGTCGTGGCTGTTGGCCTATGTGATCGCCTTGCCTGTGATCATACTCGTGTCTCCAAAAGTGCAGGAATTTGTTGCGTATGTTTCCAGGTCGAAGGCTGTAAGTACGGATCCAATAAAGTGATAAGCATTTAATGCTCCAGGCATCAGTATCTAATTGCTTGCTGTTGAATAACGACAGTTAAGTTGGTATTTTAAAAATCCATTTCGAACCGCCTGTATCAGTTGTTTTGAAAACGCGGTTGGGAGTTCTTCAAGCCTTGGTTGTATTGAAAGATGCAGAAATCCCAAATAAGGAGTAAATGGGTTGACACCGACCCGGGCGGGGTGATTTATTTCCAGGAAAACTTAAGTCAGTGAATAAAATTATTGCTGCGGGCAGGGGATGGTTTTTAAATTAAACCCGCTGCCAAAACTGAGTTGGCTTCTGTTGGTGAAAACCATCTTTCCATCTTTTTCTTCCATCGGACCATATCCTTCAATTGCGCCGCTTTCCGACAACAGGAACGCGACCTCACGCACAGAAGTAGTTCCTTCTGCCCCAAAGGTGTATGCCGCAACCAGTGTATCTCCATGCATTACGCCATCAATATCACCGTTTGAATCGTCCTTCTCATTAAAATTGTACTGCAGCTTGCCTGTAACGACGGTTGGAAATTTTTCGGTCTTCAGAAAAATAGAATCCTTGCCGACGACCCCGGCGTAACAAACCATTCCGGGGATCATCACCTTCATTTCAGCTTCGGTAGTATCCCGACTAGTTGGCTCCGCTTCTTTCGTCGTGGTTGAATTACATGCGCCCACGGTAATACTTAACAAGACAAATAATGAGGGGATAGAAATTTTCATGATGATTTATTATTATTTAGTAAGAACAGGGCCAGCTCGACTACCAGCGAGGCATACCTGCAGACGTAGAATGCTTGAAAGTTACACCAATAGTCTGTTATGCGATTCGCGGGTTTAGAAATTTTTATAACAGCTGAAAAAAGTTTCAGGGATCTCAATTCGAATGAAAAAAAATCCTGCAGGTGTTTTCCGCGTGTCTGATTTATCCAGTCCGTTTTTTAAAGAGTTAAGCCCCATTTTTTTACAACCTGCTGGCTATCTTTGCTGTTCAATGTGACTCTATGGATAAGCGGGAAATTCTTGAACAATTGCATAAGAAAATGATTGCCGAAATACAGGATTATGCGATCATCCTGATGGACCGCGATGGCACCATTTTAACCTGGAATGCCGGGGCTGAAAAAATAAAAGGATATAAAGAACATGAGATCCTCGGGCAAAATTTTCGCTTGTTTTATATGCCGCAAGACCGGCAGGCCGGTCTCCCGGAACAACTGATCGACCTGGCGATAAGAGAAGGCAGGGCCAGGCACATTGGACGGCGGCTCCGTAAAGACGGCACCATTTTTTGGGGAAGTATCCTCATTACTGCATTGCATGATGATGACGGTAATGTAATTGGGTTTACAAAGTTGACCAGGGAGGTGAGTGATAGCGAGCGGATCCTGTAAAGCTAATAATTAAGCCTGCACCTTCGACTTGCATCCATTTATTTCACCTGAGGAATCCGCAGTTTACGCATTATTTTCACCAAACACTTTTCCGTCTCAAGTCAAATATTTCCTGGGAATTCTCAGCTGCTTTCGCTGGTTCGACTCATAACAAACTGCTTGAATTTTGAATACACAACATGACAAAGACCGGCGGACCAGGCAAGCCAGCATCCTTCGCTTAGCCAGGAAAATTCACCGCACAACAGGCGCCCTGTTGTTTGCATTCTTTCTTTTTGTTTCCGTGACCGGGCTCTTGCTGGGCTGGAAAAAAAACAGCGGTGGATATATTATGGCGAAATCATACACCGGGCAATCGACTGATCTCAAGGACTGGCTTCCGGTAGACAGCCTGTATAAAAATGCCAGTAAGATCTTTCGCGATTCTATTTCAACAACACTTTCACTGGAGCTGGATCGCATCGACATCAGGAAGGATAAGGGAATGGTGAAGTTTGTGTTCGTTGACGGTTTTTGGGGAATCCAGTTAGACGGCAGTACCGGTAAGTTGTTACACATCGAAAAACGACGATCCGACTTTATTGAAAAGGTCCACGACGGTTCCATCCTCGATCAATATTTTAATACAGGCGGCATCATCAAACTGATCTATACAACCGTGATGGGGCTGGCACTGCTGGTCTTTACCATTACAGGATTTTGGTTGTGGTATGGGCCAAAGACAATGCGCAAGGGGCGCTGAAATTTTTTTTGCCTGGAATTGACGTCATTGCCCGCAAACCTCATCATTGGGTGATTTTTGTTCAGTGGATATATTTGAACAAGCGGTAACAGTCAGCATGTTTATTTACTATTTTTGACCGCTTGTTTAGTGTCCGTCTGGTGCGTAACCTAAAAAAGCAGCACCCGCCCCTCCTTGAAACACATCATTCATTCCCATTCATAAAAGTTTATTTACTGAAGATGATTTTTTTATTAGTTGACGACGACCAGGAAGATACCCAGCTTTTCGAGGAAATATTAAATGAAGTAGATCCACGCATTGGTTTCGAAGCCGCTCAGAATGGCAAAGTCGCATTGCAAAAATTACGGAACCGGGAAGCTGCCTTGCCCAACCTCATTTTTCTCGATCTGAACATGCCGCTGATGAATGGCAAAGAGTGCCTCGCAGAACTAAAGCAAGATCCCGCCCTGAAGAATATCCCCGTTATCATTTATACTACTTCCGCTCACTCGCGGGATATTGAAGAAACCCTGATGGCTGGAGCGCTTTGTTTTATTACGAAGCCGATGGGACTAAAAGACCTGCGCTGCGTGCTTAGCTCCATTGCATCGAGTCTCCCCAACCAACTTGAAAATGGCCTTAAACACTTAAATGATACCTGCGGCGCCTTTGTCGTATATTGATTTTAGATTTTGCACGATCGACCCACTCATATATGATCTTAATCGTTGACGACAAGGAAGAAAATTTATTTTCTCTAAAGGCCTTATTGCAATTGCATTCTTACACTGTAGACATGGCGTCTTCAGGAGAACTTGCTTTAAAAAAATTATTAAAAAATGAATATGAACTGATCATCCTGGATGTGCAAATGCCGGAAATGGATGGCTTCGAAGTGGCAGAAGCAGTGACCGGGCTCAACAAAACCAAGGACATTCCTATTATTTTCCTCACTGCGGTAAATATTGACAAACGCTTTATCAGCCTTGGATATGCCTCTGGTGGCGTGGATTATGTAACCAAACCTTTTGACGCGGACCTGTTATTACTTAAGGTAAAAACCTTCACCCGCCTCTACCAGCAACATACCAACCTCAAAAACATACAGCAGTCTCTTGAAACTGAGATCGTAACGAGAAAGAAAGCGCAGGAAGACTTGATGCAGGCCAATCTTTCGCTCGAAGAGAAAGTAGCCGAAAGAACCAGGTCGCTGGTGGAATTAAACAGCGGGCTCGAAAGCAGGAATGCAGAGCTTGCCCAATATGTGACTCTTGCTTCACATGACCTGCAGGAGCCGCTTCGCAAGGTGATCACCTTTAGCCATGTACTGGATGAAAAATACCTTCAGGATATCCCGGCTGCAAGGCAGGACATCAATAAAATAATTGCTTCATGTGAACGCATGCGCAACCTCATCAATGACTTTTTAAATTACTCCATCCTTTCCGCGGATCTAACATCAACGAGTGTCGACCTTAATCAGGTAGTGCGCAGTACACTCGAAGACCTCGAAGTTGTCATCATTGAAAAAGATGCCCGCATTGAAATTGAGCACCTTGCAACGATCGAAGGGAATGCCGGCCAGCTTCGACAGTTGTTTCAAAACATTATTGGTAACTCCCTGAAGTTTTCGAAAAAAGAAACGGCTCCCGAGATCAGGATATGGAATGAGTTTGTCACGGAAAAGAGTGTTGACGCACCCGCGGTGGAGAACGGCGATTTTGTTCGAATTTATGTACAGGACAACGGGATAGGCTTTGATCAGCAATACCTTCATAAAATCTTTACCATGTTTCAGCGGCTGCACAGTCGCGCCGAATACGAAGGCACCGGCATCGGTCTGGCCCTGGTAAGGAAAATAACTGAAAAGCACAACGGGATGGTGGTTGCGAACAGCTGCGAAAACGAAGGCGCAACCTTTACCATTATTTTACCGGTACTCCAGCCAGAACCTCATAAAATCAACGAGCTTATTATTTAACTCCTCCATGAATACATTTAAACGCAACCTGATCCTCGGGTATGGGGTATCGTTAGTCATCCTGATCGCGAGTTCCATCGCCTCCTATGTAAGCATCAACAGCTTATTGTTCAGCGCGGGGGAAGTAAATCATACCAATGGCGTTGCCAGTAAACTTGAAAAAGTGCTTTCAATTATGAAAGACGCGGAAACCGCCCAGCGGGGTTTCCTCATCACCGGCAATGAGCGGTTCCTGGAACCTTACCGGGGCGCTGATGACGCAGTGAGTGCAACCCTGGCTGAAATTAAGACGCTAACCAGCGACAATGCCGAACAGCAGGATGATTGGGGATATTTAAGTGCCATCTCTTCACAGCGAATGGATTACCTGGCCTTCCTTATCGAGACCAAAAGGCGGAATCAGCCGGTCGGCGACAGCCTGATGTTGGTCGGTAAATCTTTAATGGACAGCGCCCGGAGCCTGATAAAAGTAATGGGAGACCGTGAAAAGGTATTGTTACAGGAAAGAACTGAAAAATTAAACCGGTTTGCAGCCTCCACACCGATCATAATATTGGTAGCCTCGATCCTGGCCATAATCATTACTGTTATATCATTACTTCGTATGCTCAGGGACAACAAAGAGCGAATGGAGCTGCAGGACTCGCTTGTCAGGAAAGACGAAGAAATTTCCAAGCGGCTTGCCATTATAGAAAGTATTGCAAACCAGGTAACGGCTGGGAATTACAAAGTAAAGGTGGAAGATGAACGCGGCGACCTCGTAGGCAGTATTGCGGGTTCACTCAATAAAATGGCCGACTCGCTTGACAAATCATTCACCAACTTGTCGCAACGGGAATGGTTACAAACCGGGGTTGCCTCGTTAAATGAACTGGTCATCGGCGAGCAGGACCTGGAAAGCCTTAGCCAGGTCGTATTGGACTTCGTAGCTGAATACAGTGGCAGCAAGGTGGGTGCTTTTTATGTCATCAATAGCAGCGGATCGCTTGAATTGAAAGGTAGCCATGCCCTGGCTCCTGCACATAAAAAAAATATCGTTGAACAAGGGGAAGGGTTGGCAGGACAGGCGGCGAAATCGGGGAAGATAATGGAGGTGAAGGATATTTCTGAAAGCGCATACACGTTGACGTATGTTTCAGGCGAAATAAAGCCAACCACTGTTGTAGCTATTCCTTTACTGTTCAACCGCCGCGTAAAAGGAGTGATAGAGCTGGCTGCCATGGAAGCTTATTCGCCGGTGGTAAAATCGTTCTTCGAAGCCGTATCCTTTAATTCCGCTATCGCGATCCATACGGCCCAGGGAAGGCAAAAAGTTCAGGAGCTTCTTGAAGAAACACAATCTCAAACAGAAGAGCTGCAGGCGCAACACAGCGAACTTGAGAATATCAATGCAGAACTGGAGGCGCAGGCCGAAAAACTACAGGCTTCTGAGGAAGAATTGAAAGTTCAGCAGGAAGAATTACAGCAAGCAAATAGCGAACTGGAAGAGCGCAGCCGCCTTCTTGAAGAAAAGAATGAAATGATCCTCGAGCGCAACCTCGAGATCCAGGGAAAGGCAGAAGAACTGGAGCAGAGTACCAGGTATAAATCAGAGTTCCTCGCCAACATGTCGCATGAATTGCGCACCCCACTAAATTCCATTTTACTGCTGTCCCGTCTCCTCGGTGAAAATCATTCCAACCGTTTATCACCTGATGAACTTGAATACGCTCACGTGATCCAGAGCTCCGGCAACGGCTTGCTAAAACTTATCGATGAGATCCTAGACCTCTCAAAAATCGAGGCTGGGAAAATGGAATTGGAGTATGCTGATGTCAGCATCACTGCACTGGTAAATGATCTCCATTCCATATTCAATCCCATAGCAGTGGATAAGGGAATTGAATTTTCCATCAATGTGTCGAAGGAAATCACAGGCCCCATAGAAACTGATCGCTTACGCCTGGAGCAGGTCCTCAGAAACCTGGTCAGCAATTCCTTGAAGTTCACGAAGAAAGGCAGCGTTAAGCTCAACATAGAAAAGCAGGATGGATTGGTTTCTTTTGCAGTGACGGACACCGGTATTGGTATCCCGAAAGAAAAACATCGCACCATCTTTGAAGCGTTCCAGCAGGCAGACGGATCCACTCGCCGACAGTTTGGTGGCACTGGTCTCGGCCTGTCCATAAGCCGGGAACTGGTTCGCCTGTTGGGTGGCGAAATAAAATTACAAAGCGAGGAAGGTAAAGGCAGTGTCTTTACTGTGCTTGTCCCGATCGTAAAGGGAACACCCGTCGTGCCGGAAGTGCCGGAGTCGCTACAAATGCCGGCATTGGCCACCGTAAAGAAAACTGTTGTCACACCCGAAGCCCGTCAATACATCAGCGAAAAAATTCCGCAATCGATACCCGATGATCGACTGGGCATCAATCCGGGGGACAAGGTATTGCTGATCATAGAAGATGATACAGCATTTGCAAAATCACTCCTTGATTACACCCGCGCTAAAGGCTATAAAGGCGTTGTATCGGTAAGAGGTGATGAAGGCATTGAACTGGCAAACCTCCTCATGCCAATCGGTATTTTACTGGATATACAATTGCCGGTAAAAAGTGGTTGGGAAGTGATGGATGTTCTGAAAGCGAACCCGGCCACGCGGGGCATTCCCGTACACATGATGAGTTCACACCACGCCAAAACAAAAAGTCTTTTAAAGGGAGCGGTTGATTTTATAGATAAACCCGTAGCCTTTGAAAAGCTTGGTGAAATGTTTGCTAAAATAGAAAATGCGTTAACAAAGCATCCGAAGAAAGTGATGATCGTGGAGGAGAACGCAAAACATGCGCAGGCGCTTGCTTACTTCCTGCAGCAATACAATGTCGCGTCCGAAATCAAAAATTCAGTTGCTGACAGTATCGTCGCACTCAATCAGCAGGAAGTGGATTGTGTGATACTCGATATGGGCATCCCGGCGCAACAGTCTTACGACACACTTGACCAGGTAAAGAAAACCCCGGGCC
>JAURWD010000043.1 GCA_030655145.1 Ferruginibacter sp. | reverse complement strand
CGGCTGACTGGTAGCTTGCAAGGCACAACACACAGAAAGGGACAATGATATTTCGTAAGGTGCTTATGTTCATGCCTTAAAATTAGGTGATCATTGATAAACTTATTAAAGATGCGATTGGCAAAAATTATTGCCCGGCTGTACGCCGGTTCGTGGAGTACCGGGCAAATTGTCGCGATTGCCCCTAAACTTGGCGTCCTCTCCCCTCTTGAGCCTGTTTTATGGTAATAAATTTGTGGAAGAAACAGTCACGTTCACCAAAAAAATAATCAATATGGAAATAACAACTGCCAGTAACAGGATGTATGGCTTCATCGTATTGTACGACATGCACACAGACTTTTTTGCCCGCGCCCTTGAGGGTATCCCGGAGGATGCTGCCAATAACAGGCTGGGCACAAAGGCCAATCACATGGCCTGGATAACAGGTTCACTGGTGCATCAACGCTTCGAGATGGCAAGGGAGTTGGGGATCGACCTTCCGCATGAAGGACACGAACTTTTCATGCACAATAAAGGGATACAGGATGATGCGAAATATCCCACGTTGGAAGCTTACAAAAGAGATTGGAATACGATCAGTCCGAAGCTTCGTGAAGCATTTCTCAAAGTAACTGACGAGCACCTAAACCAGGATTTCCCGATGCCGGAAATGAAGATGTCAAATTTTGAGATGATCTCTTTTATGATCTACCGTGAGGCCAACTGCATCGGCCAACTTGCGCTCTGGCGCCGACTGTTGAACTTCCCCGGTTTAAATTACATGTAGTTAAAGCCAGGGAAAGAAGAAAATTCATGGCTCACTTCCACGGGTAGACGAGATGAATTTGATATTAAGAAGATCATTCAGGAATTGCCTCCGCAGGCAGTTCCTGTTTTAGATGTTTCATGATCGGTGTGGCGGTAAACCCGTGAATGATCACAGATACCATGATCGTAAAAGCGGCAATGGCCCACAACTCTTTCTCCGAATTAAACTTCGCCTGTGCAAATGCAAACGCCAGGTAATACACCGTCCCCATTCCCCGGATGCCAAAAAAGCTGATGGCTAATTTTTCTTTCAGGTGAAATTTTTCTCCGAGCAATGAGGTGTAGGCCGCCAGTGGGCGGATCACGAAGAGAAAGACAACAGTGAACAAGCCCATTTTAAAAGTCAGCGGGGCAAGAATGCCACTCACTAAAGAACCTCCAAATAAAATAAGCAGGATCGCTACCAACAGTCGTTCCGCCTGGTCGGTAAAGGAATGCAGGTCGGCATGATAATGATGTCCTTTTTCATAATGGCGCAGCGTGATGCCGCAAATAAAGACTGCAATAAAGCCATAGCCGTGGACAATTTCTGTAAGCCCGTATACCAGCAACGTCAACGAGATCGCCAAAAAGCCGTCCCGGGTTTTTAAGAACCGCCATTTTTCCGGGACCCGAAATACAAGGTATCCTACCAGTTTCCCCATTAAGTATCCCATCACAATTCCCGCCACTATCTTAAATAATAAATTATACCCAAACCATTGAACAAGGCTCGCGGGGCCCGGAGCAGCCATGGCAAGGTAGATGGCCAGCCACGTAAATGGAAAGGCAACGCCATCATTAAGTCCTGCCTCGGCGGTGAGGGAAAATTTTGTTTCTGATTTCAGTTTTTCATTTGGTGGTCCCACCTGTACGTCCGACGCCAGAACCGGGTCTGTAGGCGCCAGCGCAGCGCCGAGCAAAACCGCAGCAGCAAGGTCCAGCCGCAGGAAATAGTACGCAACCAGGGCTGCAGCAGCGATGCACAGTAACATGGCGATCGAAACCAGTTTTAAGGGTGAAGCCCAGTTGCCCAGAGAGAAGGCGCGATCGATCTTGATGCCCGTTCCCATGAGCGAGATGATGACAACCATTTCCGTAAGATGAATGGTGAGGTCCGGGTTCGCCGAAGGCATCGGCACGGGCAGGTAGCCCGGCAGTGCCAGGTAGAGCAACATCCCTACCAATACATAAATGATCGAATAAGAAATACCGCTTCGTTTAGTGATCGCCGGCATCCAGGCCATGGTGAACGCAGCAAGCCCAATGATGGCGATCAGCAGTATGTATTTATCCATAACTGTTCCTACACTCAAAGTACGGTCCAAACCCCTGATATTTCACTGGGTTATGTAATGCCCCTGGCCGAAAAAAGGATTGAAGGCCTATGAAAAGTATTCTTGTATCCAGGAACGGTTTGGGAAAAAAAGATCAATCCTCTATGCGAATGGCCAACGCACAAACGCTAATGGTTCAGACAGCGATTGAGTTTGCGGGAGCCAGCATGATATTTATCGTTTGAACAGCTGCCGCCATCTCTGCTGGTTGTAGTTCCGATCAAGGATTTTTAAGGCATATTTCCTCCCTGCGAAAAAGTTCTGGCTATTAAATAATCTGGATTAAATTTATCTTCTTATTAAAATCATTAAAAATTATCCCCATGTCCACAACGCCGTTACAATTTGAGACCCTGCAGGTACACGCAGGCTACAAACCGGATCCTGCAACCCATTCTGCCCAGGTGCCGATCTACCAGACGAGTTCGTTCACATTTGATAGTTCGGAGCATGCCGCCAATTTATTTGGATTGCGGGAGTTTGGTAATATCTATACCCGGATTATGAACCCTACGACCGACGTTTTTGAACAACGTATCGCGGCGCTGGAAGGCGGTGTAGCAGCTGTGGCCACCGGTTCTGGTATGTCGGCGCAGTTTCTTGCCTTACACAACCTGCTGTTGCCAGGTGACAATTTTGTGTCCTCCTCATTTTTATACGGCGGTAGCTACAACCAGTTCAAGGTTTCTTTTAAGCGGATAGGCGTTGAAGTGAGGTTTGCGGAAGGTGACAATGCCGATAGTATTGATTCAAAAGTTGACGATAAAACGAAGGCCATCTACATAGAAACAATCGGAAACCCCGGTTTTAGTATCCCGGATTTTGAAGCCATCGCTGCCGTTGCAAAAAAACACGATATCCCCTTGATCGTGGACAACACCTTCGGCGCTGCGGGATATCTTTTTCGTCCTTTTGATTACGGAGCAAACGTGGTAGTAGAATCAGCCACCAAATGGATCGGTGGCCATGGTAATGGCATTGGTGGTATCGTAGTGGATGGAGGAAATTTTAATTGGGGCAATGGAAAGTTCCCGCAGTTCACTGAACCGGATGAAGGCTATCATGGTATGAAATTCTGGGACATCTTCGGCACTGGCGGACCGTTTGGAAACATCGCATTCGCCATTCGTCTTCGCGTCAGTGGCCTGCGTACCTGGGGCCCATCCATGAGCCCGTTCAATTCCTTCCTGTTCCTGCAAGGACTGGAAACGCTGTCGCTTCGGGTTGATCGCACGGTTGAAAACTCCATGGCGCTCGCTACCTGGTTGCAAGCACACCCACAAGTCGAGTATGTAAATTATCCCGGCCTCGAAAGCAGCAAATACCACAGCCTTGCCAAAAAATATTTGAAACGTGGGTTTGGCGGCGTGCTTTCATTTAAAGTAAAAGGTGGAAAATCTGCGGCTGATGCATTGGTGAACGAACTAAAGCTCATCAGTCACCTTGCCAATGTGGGTGATTCTAAAACACTCATCATTCATCCTGCAACGACCACGCATGAACAACTCTCCGAAGCTGAGCAGGTATCTGCCGGCGTGGAGCCGGGATTGCTGCGCATCTCGCTGGGTACGGAGCATATTGATGATATCAAGAATGATTTGCAGGCTGCGTTTGATACAGTGAAAAAGTAAACTTTTTTGTCGTGAGCTGTTTGAACAGCTCACGACATTTTTATTGCTATATTTCTTTTATTTTTTTTGAATTCTACTTTTTGTTTTATTCATGGTTGTTTTTCTTCCTGTTGCTCTATGAAGGTTCGTTCTGTTGAACAGTCTGTTTACTTTTTTTTCTTAGATAAAAAAAAGTAAGAAAAAAAATCAAGGTC
>JAURWD010000015.1 GCA_030655145.1 Ferruginibacter sp. | reverse complement strand
AGGCTGCTTTGTCTTCCATGAAAATTTATTTATGGAAAGATACAAAGCTGAAAGTAATCCGCACCGAAGTTGTAACAAATATTCTCTCTAGCTTCCTGCTGCGTTCAGGAGTCATTTCGTCGCCTGGATTTGTTCTTCCTCAGGCGATTGAGTTGCACAAAATACAGGGCGTCTTTCCTCCACCATCCCATAATTTATTCTGGGTTTTACCAGGCCAATTTCAAGCAAACGCCGGCTGCACAACTCATTAAGAATAACACCTTTAACAAAAAAATAGGCATTATATTCGCTACATAAAAAATAGATTAATTTTATTTGTCATTAAACTTAATAAAACATGGAAGCACCTAAACCCAAAATATTATTGTGTGAAGATGATACCAACCTGGGAATGGTATTAAAAAATTACCTGGAGCTGAATGACTATGACGTGATCCTGGAGAGAGATGGCAGACTGGGCTTAGCAGCTTTTCAACGCGAGAAATTTGACATTTGTTTACTGGATGTGATGATGCCAAATATGGATGGTTTTGCATTGGCTGAAGAAATTCGTGACATCAATCCTGATGTTCCTTTATTCTTTTTATCTGCCAAGACAATGAAGGATGACATCATCCAGGGCTATAAATTAGGTGCCGATGATTACATCACGAAGCCCTTCGACAGCGAGGTTCTATTGCTCAAGATCAAAGCGATCTTAAAACGCAATGAAGAAATGCATCGCGAAGAAGTGAACGCAGAGTTTGACATGGGTAAATATCATTTCAACCCGCGCCTGAGAGAGTTAAGCATTGATGGAAAAGTGCAGGTGCTTTCTCCAAAAGAAAACGAACTATTAAAAATGCTTTGCGAGTACAAAAACGATTTATTATCACGCGAAGTAGCCCTGAAAAAAATATGGGGAAGCGATACTTACTTCAATGGTCGTAGCATGGACGTTTACATCGCCAAATTGCGTAAGTACCTGAAAGAGGATAGCTCCATTGAAATTGTAAACATTCATGGAAATGGTTTCAGGCTCGTAGCTGAATAAAATGATTGAATGAATTAAAAAGGCCGTCGGATGACGGCCTTTTTTTTATGCTTGCGATCAAGAATTGTTATCCCATAAATAACGTTGGCTGGGCACTGCCCGGCGGCTTTTTTCCCATGTGTTCATACGCCTTGGCGGTAGCCTCCCGGCCACGGGCGGTACGTTGAAGAAACCCCTCCTGGATCAGGAATGGTTCGTATACTTCTTCAAGTGTTCCGGGCTCCTCACCAACCGCTGTTGCGATGGTTGTAATCCCAACGGGTCCGCCTTTGAATTTATCGATGATGGTATTCAAAATGCGGTTATCCATTTCATCCAGTCCATGTTCGTCTACATTCAAGGCTCTTAGTGCATGCTGTGTAATGCCAAGGTCGATGTTTCCGTCATTCAGCACCTGGGCAAAATCACGCACCCGGCGGAGGAGTCCGTTGGCGATCCTCGGCGTCCCGCGGCTACGCCCGGCAATTTCTTCGGCTGCACTGGTGGTGATGGAGGTACCTAAAATAGAGGCTGAGCGCAAGATTATTTTTTGCAAGGTTACCGAACTGTAATACTCTAATCTTGATTTGATGCCGAACCGCGATAAGAGTGGCGCCGTTAGTAGCCCGGACCTCGTGGTTGCCCCGATCAACGTAAATGGGTTCAGGTTGATCTGCACACTTCGTGCATTCGGTCCGCTGTCGATCATGATGTCGATGCGGTAGTCTTCCATGGCTGCATACAGATATTCTTCTACCACGTTGCTGAGGCGATGGATCTCATCTATGAACAACACATCGTTTGTTTCCAGGTTCGTCAGTAGCCCCGCAAGATCGCCGGCTTTTTCAATGACCGGACCGCTTGTCTCTTTGATCTTCACGCCCAATTCATTCGCGACAATTCTACTCAAAGTCGTTTTACCCAACCCGGGCGGACCGTGGAACAAAATATGATCCAATGCTTCACCCCGCATTTTCGCGGCGCGGATAAATATGCGCAGGTTTTCGATGGTTTGTGGCTGGCCAGAGAAATCGGCCATTTCACTCGGCCGAATGTTATTTTCAAATTCTTTTTCCGCCGCACTCTGCGATTCCCGGTCACTATTTAAATTAGGATTGGCCATGCAGTAAAAATAACAAATCGTGGTGATGGTTGCGGGCAAAAACTTTCACCTGTGCAGGCTATTGAATTACCCAGGCGGTTGATCACTATAAATAAAAAAACTGCCCGGACGGTGACCGGGCAGCTAAAATTCTTTAATACAATTCTAACGCACACTTACAGAAACACGACGGTCTTTAACCCTGTCTGCTTCTGAAGCCGTCGCTGGGAATTTTGCGAAAGATGATCCATATCCTTCCGCACCAGTGATCTGTGCGCCAACCCCTGCCGTGGCCAATGCAGCTTTCACAGCATTCGCCCGGGCATTTGATAATTTTTTGTTTGCAGCCTCATCTCCAACCCTGTCGGTATAGCCGCCGATTTTCAATGTAGCCTTCGGGTAGGCTTTCAAAATGGCCGTCATATTGGCTACCTGCTTTTGACTTTCCGGGGTCAATTCAGCGCTGGCAGTATTAAAGTTTAAATTGTCAAAATCAAACCAAATGCTTTTCAGCGAATCTTCGCCCAGTGCTTTGTAGTCGGTATTCAAAAACATGACTAATTTCTCCTCGATCCCGCCCCGGTATGCATCGATCTCTGTTCCATTTGCAAGCTTCACCCTTAGTGATTCCCGTGCCGCAATACTATCTACATGGTGTGCACCAGTTGCCGCCGCCGCCGGTTCATGAGCTGAAGCGTCATGAGCAGTACCGTCATGCGCTGTCGTAGCCATACCATGTTCCGCGCCGGCATCGTGGTTACTGTCATGCGACATGTACCAGGCCCCTGCACCGAGTAGCGCAAGTAATAAAATGACGATTCCCCAGCCAAGTCCACTTCCGGTTTCTTCGACAACAGTTTCATGATGGTGAGCCGAAGCTGGCGAGGCATGGTGGGCATGATGTGTAACCGGTGCATCATGTTGCGCAACAGGCTCTGCCATTACAGCTCCCAGGTTAAGCCCGGCTGGTAATGACTGCCGAATATTTTCTTTTTGGTCGTTTAACATTGTGGCGATTCCTGCCGGCTTTAAGTTGTTTGACGCCGCATAACTCCCGATAAAACCGAGAATAGCAGGACCGATTAACCCAACAAGGTTGCGGGCAGAGGTTGGCTTTACCGCTGCATAATTTGCCAAACTATCTGTTATTGCGCTAGCTTTTGGACCAAATAATTTTTGCAGGATACTGTCGTCTCCAACGGTGTTACCCGCCTCCCGATTATCAAAAAAGCTCAACGGGTTGTTGAAACCTCCTGAGGTTGCCTGGTTTTGCGTCCATTGAGAAAGGGTGTTGGCTCCCTGCGGTGTACTGCTTTTGTCGAGCAGGCCTCCGAGCAAAATTGGAACGATGGCATTTACAGACTGGTGAACGCCATTCTCGTTTTCGCCCAGGTGCTGGCTCGCCCTGGTAATGAATTCACCGGTAAAAAGCGCTTTGATGGAATCGACAAGGTTCGTAGACATATGTGGTGTTTTTTTGGTTAATAATCGATGTGCGACTGCTCGAACATGCCTTGTGGTAGTTTCATAAATCAGACCAATAATTTTCTACAGTCTCCTACGCTTCACCTCTTACACCCCGATTTCGCCATTAATAAAAACAAAACCCGGCCGAGAGGCCTCAATTCGTAGATTTGTAAACATATGAAAAAAGGTCTTTCTAAATACTGGATGTGCCAGTTGGCCGGATGGGGAGGAAACTTAGCACTTTCTGTATTTTACTACCTAAACCTGTCCATTCGGAAAATCGACAACTTTTTTATCCTGATAACGATCAGCGTTATACTGGGTGTTCTTATCACGCACATCATGCGCATGTTCATAAAGGAATACAAATTCCTCGAAATGCCCATGAACAAACAGATCGTCAACTTCGTTTTAGTAACCATCGTTTTCGCGATCATCTATGCTTGTTCTGATGTTGCCATTGAGCGCACGTTCGAATTGCGCGACAAAAATGCGCCCAAGATCTCGCTGATGAATGAGATCACCCGCAATTCGCTGAATAATTTTTTCCTGCTCTTTATCTGGAACCTGCTCTATTATACTTTCCATTATGTGGAGCGCACCCGCAGCCAGGAAGTTAACACCTTGAAACTGCAATCATTGGTAAAGGAACTGGAATTAAAGACCATCAAATCACATATCAATCCTCATTTCATTTTCAATGCCCTCAACAGTATCCGGGCATTGGTAGACGAGAACCCCTCGCGGGCCCGGACCGCTATTACGGAACTCAGCAACATCCTGCGCAGCAGCATGCAAACTGAGAAGCTTGAAACCGTTCCGCTTGAACGGGAGTTGAACATTGTGAAGGATTATCTCGCCCTCGAGAAAATGCGTTTCGAAGAAAGATTGAATATCGAAATGGATATTGATGAAGATACCCTGGAACAACCTGTGCCACCAATGATGCTTCAAACCCTGGTTGAAAATGCGATCAAACACGGGATCAGTAAAAAAATAAACGGCGGAACCATCAGGGTTTCATCTGATTTTGTTGAAAATCACCACGAGTTGGTTGTCCAAAACTCCGGGCAACTCGGCAGCTACCTGAACGAAAACGGCTTTGGCGTAAGGAGTACCCAGGATCGCCTAAACCTGCTTTACCAGGGAAAGGCCACCTTCGCCATGCGCAACATCGACCATGAAACCGTTGAGTCAAGAATTACAATGCCGGTGCTGGTGATGTAATCCATAATTTATTAAATTCGCCCTTCCTTCGAAGGCAGTTCAAATTTAAATTCCCCCTTTATGCAGAAAGCAATAATCATCGACGACGAAAGACTGGCAAGAAATGAATTGAAAAAATTGTTGCTTGACTTTCCGGAGATCGAGGTGATTGATGAGGCGGCCAATGCAGCGGAAGGAATTGAAAAGATCGACGCTTTGAATCCTGATCTTATCTTCCTCGATATCCAGATGCCGGGAAAAACCGGTTTCGCCATGTTGCAGGAACTGGATAAAGCTCCGCACGTAATTTTCACCACGGCTTATGATGAATATGCGTTAAAGGCCTTCGAGGTTAACGCCCTCGATTACCTGATGAAGCCCATCGAACCCAAGCGCCTGGCTGACGCCTTGCAAAAACTGCAACAAGCTGAAGAAAAGGAATTGGCTGCTCAACAGGCTTTTAGCCGCGGCTTGCTAACCGAGAATGACCAGGTGTTTGTAAAAGACGGTGAGCGGTGCTGGTTTGTAAAACTCTCCGAAGTCCGTTTGTTTGAAAGTGTAGGTAATTATGCCAAGGTGTTCTTCGCGGGAAATAAACCCCTCATTCTCAAATCACTCAATGCACTGGAAGAACGGCTGGATGAAAAAACCTTTTTTCGTGCCAATCGCAAACACATTGTCAATATGCGCATGATCGAGAAAATTGAGCCTTACTTCAATGGAGGTTTGTTGCTTGATCTCCAGGGAGGAGAAAAAGTTGAAGTCAGCCGTCGCCAGGCGGTGAAGTTCAAAGAGATGATGAGTCTCTAAAAAATCCAGATATTTTTGTTGAGAAATAAAGGATGGAATTATCCTTTTACCGCTACCGGCTGGGCCTGCACACTGTGTACTGCGGCAGCCATTTCTTTGATGAGGGATGGGTCTTTTTCAATCGCGTTTCCAACCACGATCACGTCGGCGCCAACTTTACAATTCAGGTAGGCTTTTTCTGGTTCGGTGATACCGCCACCAACGATCAGCGGAACTGAGATGGATTGTGCTACTTTTTCAATCATGCTTTCGGTAATTGGACGTTGCGCCCCGCTACCAGCATCCATGTAAATTAATTGCATGCCCAGCATTTCTCCGGCCATAGCCGTACACATGGCTATTTCATTTTTGTCGGCCGGTAAAGGACTGGCATTGGAAATATAAGAAACCGTGGTAGGAGCTCCGCCGTCAACCACCATATAGCCTGTAGGCATAATTTCGAGACCACTCTTTTTCACAAACGGTGCAGAAACTACATGTTGACCAATCAATAATTCCGGGTTTCTCCCGCTGATGAGGGAAAGGTATAACAAGGCATCGGCATACTTACTTACCTGGGAAGGGCTGCCGGGGAACAATAAAGTTGGGATGGAACAGCTGCTTTTTATCAATTGAAGACATTCGTCGAGGTAGTTTGAGATAACCAAACTGCCGCCAACCAGAAAGTAATCTACGCGGGCAGCTAAAGACAATTCGATCAACTGCATCATATTGCTATCATTCACTTTATCGGGATCGATTAACACCGCAAATGACTTCTTTCCTGTGCGCTTTCTCTCTGTTAATGAATGATATATAGCTTTTAACATCAACTTCGGATTGGTTAGGTGCAAAAATCTATTTTTTTTGCCGTTTAGTAAAATAAAGATACAAACCAATGCTGTATCCCTCGTCAATTACGTAAATAAGTTAAATTTGGATATGGATGTGTCCGCGGAAATAAAATTTAAAACAGCGAGGAGCGGCGGAAAGGGCGGGCAAAACGTAAACAAGGTGGAAACCATGGTTGAAGGCTATTGGCACGTCGATTCCTCCAGGCTGGTAGACGCAGCCCAAAAACAGTTGCTGCTTCAAAAACTCGATACAAAAATCACTTCTGAAGGAAATCTGCTTGTAAAAAGCCAGTCGGACCGCACCCAATTAGGCAACAAGCAGCAGGTGATCAAGAAAATGAATCTTTTGATCAGGAAAGCGCTGGTGATACCCCGCAAACGGAAGGCCACCCGCATCAGCAAAGCGGCGAAAGAAAAAAGACTCACTAGTAAAAAAATTGCCGGCGAAACCAAGCAAAACCGGATGAAAATAAAATACTAACATGCAAACCCGGTTCTACTTATTGGTTTTCGCGATCGTCCTGTTGTCAGGCTGCCAAAAGACCCTTGAAACTGACTCCGGTAACGTCGCAGTCAAATTAACGAACATGCTGGGTGATGGCCCGATCACGCTTGAAAGCAAAACTTACATCAATGCTGTCGCGGAACCTTACACGGTTTCAAAACTCAGGTACTACATTACAAATGTGCGTTTGATCGGTACAAGCAGCGCCGCCGAAGCGGAAAGTTATCATTTGATTGATGCTGAAAAACCTGAAAGCTTGCAATTTAGCTTCACCGCCCCCTCAGCAACTTTTAACAGCATCGAGTTTTTGCTTGGGGTAGACAGCACTCGCAATGTCAGCGGCGCACAAACGGGCGCCCTCGATCCGCTAAACGATATGTTCTGGACCTGGAACAGCGGCTACGTGATGCTTAAAATAGAAGGTAATTCGCCTGTGTCGCCGGTAGCAGGTAAAAAATTTGAATATCACCTCGGCGGCTTTTCGGGACCAAACAATGTGCTGAAAAAAATTCAGTTACCTTTTCCTGCTGGCAAGCTGGCCTCCATTCAAAAAGGCAAGACCTGCGAGATCAGCATCATGGCCAACCTGGATAAACTTTGGGCGGGGCCTAATGCGCTCAGCATCGCGGCTACGCCAGTCTGCACGACACCCGGAGCCCAGGCGCTGAAAATAGCAGATAATTACCAGCACATGTTCACCCTCTCCGACGTCGTCAACAATAAATAACGCTTGAAAAAACGCATTTCCATATTTTTAGTCGCCACAGTAAGCCTGCTTGTGGTGCTATTGGACGCGTGCAAAAAAGGAGATGCTGTTACCGGGGTGCCCGGGAAAGTTACTACCCCACTTAAACTCATCATTCCGGCCGGCTGGCCGCAGCCTTCGACCGATATTTTTGCCGGGAATCCGCTTACTGAAGAAGGTTTTCAATTGGGAAGAAAATTATTTTATGATGGGAGGTTAAGCAAGGACGGCAATTTTCCCTGTGCCAGTTGCCATCAACAGTTCGCGGCATTTGCAACGTACGACCACCAGTTTAGTCATGGTTTTAATAACACGTTCACCACTCGAAATGCACCGGCGATATTCAACCTTGCCTGGATGAAAGAAATGCACTGGGATGGAGGTATCAATCACATCGAAGTGCAACCGCTCGCACCCATCACCAACCAGAACGAGATGGCAGAAAGCATGATCAATGTGTTGCTAAAGTTGAAACCGGATACGGCTTACGCGAGGTTGTTTACTTCTGCCTTCGGCGATGCCACCATTAACAGCCAGCGAATGCTAAAAGCATTGGCTCAATACATGGGAAGTATTCAATCCTATAATAGCAAGTACGACCAGGTAAAAAGGGGAGAAGCTGCGTTTACGGTTTCAGAACAAAATGGGTATACAACCTTTAAAGCAAAGTGCAATAGCTGTCATACGGAACCATTATTTACCGACAATAGTTTTAGAAACAACGGGCTTGCTGTGGATCCTTTTTTAAAAGATGTAGGCAGAATGGGCATCACTGGTAATCCATCGGATTCACTGAAGTTTAAAGTGCCCACATTAAGAAACGTAGAACTTACTTTTCCTTATATGCACGACGGCCGGGCCTTTTCGCTTTCACAGGTGATTGACCATTATCGTTCATTCATTCATACCGAACAAGCAACCATTGACCCGTTATTAAAAAATAAGCTGCTCATCAGCGACCAGGAAAAAGTTGACCTGGCAAATTTTCTGCGCAGTTTAACAGACAAGGAACTGCTAAAAGATCCGCGATTTGCGCAACCGCTTTAAACAAGCGGTATCTCTTTTATGATCTTGTAAACTACCCATATAAAAGAACTTAACACGGGTACTCCCAACAAAGAAGGAAGGTATTTCATCAACGGATGCATCTTGATATCCTGGCTGATGTAACATTTGTCAGCAAAAACATTGTTGAGGGCAAAGGCTGAAAGCGACAATATCCAAATGATAAACATGAGCGGCAATAAAGTTCCCGCTGCAGTTCCGGACCTGGTCAATATAAAAATGGAATAGCTACCGGGCAAAAGAAAAACAATCACCAACATGAGGAAGGATGCAACGCTTGTATATAGTGAGTAGTACCAGGTTTTCATGTGGACTTTGAATTAGCCGGTGAGGCTGTGCAATCGAAAAGCTACAAACGAATAACAATTGTTGTTATTGTCTTCGCTTACCTTTCAGCATCGTGAGAATATTACCCTGCTTCTCTACTTGCTTTTTGTGCTCTTCCTGTGATTTTTGATTCTCTTCGATCTCCCTGTCGAGCTTTTTTCTTTTCGATTGAAGTTCTTCCGCTTCCTCGGCGAGGTCCGCCATTTTATCGTTCGATTTCTTAAAAACAGTTTCCTGTTCCGTAACCTGCATTTCCAGGTCGTAATCGGCTACCATGACCAAACTGCTATCTAAATATTGCCGGGCATTAGTCAAAACCGTAGAAGTACCATCGAGAAATTTTTCATACCCGCTTGAAATAAGCAGGCTAATCGTGGTGACGTCTTTTTCCTTCCGGCTTTTACGTTCGGTTTTAAAATACAGGTCATAAGCATCGGTTCCTAATTCCGGCAAGCGTACACCCTTGAACGTTAGAAACCCTTTTGTATCCTTCCCTTTGTATCCTTTCTTTTCCAGTTGATCTGTGATCGCTTTCACCACCGTTTTTTCGGGGTAAGGAATGTCTACTTCTACGGCTTCCTGTGGCGTCTTTTCGTAACTAACGGTTGCTTTATGTGCCTGTGAAAAGCCAGGGACATGAAGGAGAAAACCAACGATAAGAAACAGGTAGCTTTTCATGATGTTATTTTTCTCTAATATACAAATTGTTTTGACGGATGTGTAGTCGTGTACATGGAAATGGAATCCTTTATTAAAATTTATACAAGTAAATTTGTCGATAAAAATTTTTAATTGAGCAGCATTAAAAAATTGGCGGGACAAACCATGTGGTATGGCTTACCCACCATTGGGAGCCGGTTCCTTGGGTATATTCTCAACTTCTCACTCAGTTTTATTTACAAGGCTGTAGACACGGCTGACCTGACACAGATCTATGCCATTGTACCTTTTCTGAATATACTATTTACCTATGGCGTCGAAACCAGCTACTTCAGGTTTGTGCAGGACCATGATAAAAACAAACTGTATAATACGCTGAATGTTTCTGTGTTGTTTTCAACGATCCTGTTTTCCATTCTATTATTGTTATGCGCACAAACACTGGCTGATGCGACAGCGATGCCTGCGCACCCTGAATACTTTACCTGGCTTACCGGGATTATTGTACTGGATACGCTGGCTACTTTACCTTTTGCGAAACTTCGGCAAGAAGGCCGCCCGAAAAAATATGCGTTTGTTCGCGTAGCCGGCATCGTGGTAAATGTTGTAATAGTGGTTTTCTTTATCGGCATTTGCCCGCAAATTGCAAAGAAGGAGCCAGGCAGTTTGTTATTGATCTTCTATGATCCCAAAATAGGGATCGGCTATTACCTGATTGGCAACCTTATCGGTAGCGCTGTTACGTTCCTGTTACTATGGAAGGAGTGGATCAGTTTTCATTTTAGTTTCGATAAAGAACTGTGGAAGAAAGTAATGCACTACGCCTACCCGTTGATCATCGTTGGCATGGGCGGCATGATCAATGAAATGCTGAGCCGCCTCGTGTACCAGCACGTCGCCACCATACCGCCTGCGGAAGCAAAACGACAACTTGGGATATTTGCAGCGAACTACCGGTTAGCGGTACTGATCACCATCTTCATACAGATGTTCCGCATGGCTGCCGAACCCTTTTTCTTTAACCAGTCAAAAGATGGCAACGCGAAAAAAACCTATGCCAGGGTGATGAAATTTTTCGTGATCGCCTGTTGTTTTATGTTTCTTTTCATTGGCTTGTTCCTCGACGTGTTTAAAGAAATTCTTACGATCAAATTCAAGGAATACGGTGAGGGCATTCACATCGTTCCGATTCTTGCCATGGGAAGCGTTTTCCTCGGCATTTATTACAACCTGTCAGTCTGGTATAAGCTCACCAATAAAAATTTGTATGGAGCCGGCATTACCATAGCCGGCGCGGTATTAACTGTATTGCTCAACATTTGGTGGATACCAAAATTCGGGTACACGGGTAGTGCGTGGGCCACCTTCAGTTGTTATGCTTTTATGATGGTAACATCTTACCTGCTGGGGCAAAAAATGTATCCCATTCCTTACGTAAAGAAAAAACTGATCGCCTACCTGGTGCTTACAACGCTTATTTTCTTTTTACATAAGGGCATGTTGTTAGTGTTTGACAATATCTATTTCTCCGTAGCAACCGCTATCCTGTTGCTTGGGGCTTTTGGCTGGTTCGTTGGGAATGTTGAGCGAAAAGAGTTTCAGCAGTTCCCGGTGGTGGGAAGATTTTTCAAGCCGCCGGTTGCAGGAACGGTTTCTTAGTGAAGGATCGAAGGAAGATGCCCTGGTATTTCATCGCCCAAAAAGGCTATTGATTTTGTTCATCAAGCTGTACTCATGCGTCGTGTGCTTCAATATATTTTTCGGCCCTTCTTTATCTGGCTGGCTGAAAAGTTCAGCGCTGCTCCGCGCCAACTCGACGTCTTTAAATCGCTTGGCCTTTTATACAATGATATCCGCAAAAAAATAACCAGCCGCGGCATCATCATTCCTTTTGACCCGCAAACAGATGGCTTCATCATCTTCAGCGACCAACACAAGGGTACAAAAACTTTTGACGACGACTTTAAGAATAACGCAGCAAATTATCTTGCTGCGCTCACGTTCTATAATGAACAGCGCTACCGCTTTATCAATCTCGGGGATGCTGAAGAACTTTGGAAGAACACCGCGGATAAAGTGATCAAGTCGTATCCTGATGTGTTGGCAGCAGAGGCAATTTTTCATATTGAGGGAAGGTATTATCGCACCTTTGGAAACCACGACCTTCTTTGGAAAAACAGCCTGGATGTATTGCTCTACCTTAAAAGTATCTTCATCTCACCTCTACCCGTATACGAAGGTGTTATTTTGCGCGCAGCTGCCAGTAAGGATACAGTGATTGATATATTTTGCACGCACGGCCACCAGGGAGATCTCATGAGTGACAATAATGCACTCAGCACCTGGTTGATTGCCCACGTCTGGGCGCCTATCCAGCGATTTTTGCAGGTAAATGTAAACACGCCGGCAAATGATTTCACCTTAAGAAATAAACACAACCGGCTGATGTATGAATGGAGTTCATATAAAAAGAACCTCCTTCTCGTAACGGGGCATACACACAAACCGGTGTTTGCTTCAGGCAAATACACCGGTACAGCTGCACATAAGATCAACACTGCGAAACCAATTGCCGAAGTGAAGCCTTGTTATTTTAACACCGGTTGTTGCTGTTTCAATGATGGAGACATTACAGGTATTGAAATTTCGGGCGGATTTATCCGCCTGGTTAAATGGTGCCTCGAAGAAAAGATACCAACCCGCAAATTGCTGGAAGAAAAATTATTGACCGAGCTGGCGCATGACCTTTAAGTTTCTTGTCGGAGGATAGGGCTGCGCAGAAAAATACTGCATTTGAAAACTGTTGCCAGGCCATTTTGCACGACTTGTCGATCAACCTAATTAATTTCAATCTCCAAACAACCGATCAATGAAAAAAATATGCTTCTTTTTGATCCTGCTCGGCGGTGTAACTCACGGCCACGCACAGGTGCAAAAATTCATCACCAGCAGGGGTACTCGACTGGTCACACCTGCTGGTAAGACATATCAAATGAAAGGCACCAATCTTGGCAACTGGCTGGTACCCGAAGGCTACATGTTTAAATTCAAAAATGCTTCTTCGCCCCGGTTGATCCAGGGGATGTTGAATGAACTGGTGGGCCAGGAAAAGGCAGATGATTTCTGGAAAAAATACCTCGACAATTATATCACCAGAGAAGACATTCATTACCTCGCTACGCTCGGCATGAATTCGCTGCGCATTCCTTTTCATTATAAACTTTTTACAAACGAAGCGTATCTCGGGGGAAGCGGAGCCAAACGGGGCTTTGCCTTGATGGACAAATTAGTAGCCTGGTGCCGCGAAGAAAAACTGTACCTCCTACTGGACATGCATTGTGCTCCTGGAGGGCAAACAGGCGACAACATCGATGACAGTTGGGGAACGCCATTTCTTTTTGAGGAAACCGCGAGCCAGCAACAAACAATAGCTATCTGGAAAATGATCGCAACCCACTACAAGGATGAGCCATACATATTAGGCTATGACCTGCTGAACGAACCAATTGCCACTTACTTCGACAGCAGTCGTTATAATAAACACCTCGAGCCGTTGTATAAAAAAATTACGCAAGCGATCCGGAGTGTGGATGCCAATCACCTCATATTTTATGGAGGCGCGCAATGGAACAGTAATTTCAGGGTGTTTGGAAAACCTTTTGATTCAAAGGCCGTTTATTCTTTTCATAAATATTGGACACCCGCAACAACTGCAGTAATACAGGACTACCTGGATTTTGGCAAAAAGTACCAGGTGCCGCTGCATTGTGGTGAGACCGGTGAAAATACAGATGAGTGGGTTGAGCAGTTCCGAAAAGTGCTTGACAGCAACAACGTGGGCTGGCATTATTGGCCTTACAAGAAAATGGATAACACCAGGGGCATAGTAAGTTTTACCGTGCCGCAATATTTTGAGCAGGTGATCGGCTTTGCCGACACCGCCCGCAATAATTTTGAACTCGTTCGGAAATCAAGACCTAAAAATGAACAGGAAATAAGCCAGGCACTGGATGGATTTTTATTGAACTGCCGGTTCAAAAATTGTTACCCGAACAAACGATATATCAGCGCACTTGATTTTGGAAAACACTAGCGGCTGTGTAAAAATTCAAATCATATCATAAAAAATAATTTAATGCCCCATCTATTTGATCCAATCACTATCAGGAATGTGCAATTGAAAAACAGGCTGGTAGTTTCTCCCATGTGTCAATATTCAAGTGTCGATGGCTTTGCAAATGACTGGCACTTCGTACACCTCGGCAGCCGGGCCGTTGGCGGAGCAGCCCTTGTGCTTACTGAGGCTGCGGCCGTAACTCCTGAAGGACGAATTACCCCGGCTGACCTGGGAATCTGGAAAGATGAACACCTCCCCGAGCTACAACGTATCACGGCGTTTGTAAAAGCTCAAGGTTCAGTGATTGGTATCCAGTTGGCTCATGCCGGCCGCAAAGCCAGCCATCATAAACCCTGGGAGGGAGGTAAAACCTTGAACAATGAAGAAGGAGCATGGCAAACACTTGCGCCAAGTGCGATCCCATTTACAATGGACGAGCCTGCACCAAAAGAAATGGATATTGCTGGCATCAAGCAATTGATAGCAGATTTCGTGGCAGCTACAAAGCGCAGCCTTCTCGCGGGCTTCCAGGTGATAGAAATTCACGCTGCGCATGGTTATCTGCTAAACGAATTTTTGTCGCCGCTTTCTAACCATCGCACGGATGATTATGGCGGAAGTTTTGAAAACCGGGCGAGGCTGGTCTTGGAGATCACACAGGCTGTGCGCAAAACCATTGGAGAAGAGATGCCATTATTTGTGCGTATTTCTGCAACAGACTGGGTAGAAGGTGGCTTTACCGGCAAAGACGCCGTGCGATTATCAACTATGCTGAAAGATAATGGCGCAGACCTTATTGATTGTTCAACCGGCGGAAACTCGCCGGAGCAGCAGATTCCTGTTGCACCGCTTTACCAGGTTGAATTCGCAGAATCCATCAAAAAAGAAACGGGTATCCTGACTGGCGCGGTAGGCTTGATCACTAACGCGACACAAGCTTCGCAGATCATTGAAGAAGGTAAAGCAGACCTCGTCATTCTTGCAAGACAAATGTTGCGTGATCCATATTTTCCATTGCATGCTGCAAAGGAATTAGGTATCGACCAAACCTGGCCGGTGCAATACGACCGGGCTAAAAGATATTAAAGAGTTGAATGGGAAGATGAGAGGTTAGCTATCATCTTCATCGTCGTACTCGACAAAAACTTCGTGACCGCTTCCTTCTTTGTAGGCTTCTTCTTTCACTTCACTTCCGCCAATAAGATCAGCGACAAGCGAGGTCCAGCCGGTTTGGTGACTGGCACCTAAACCACTACCGGTATCGCCATGAAAATATTCAAAAAACAGTAAGAGGTCTTCATTGCCTTTGCGCTTATAGAACTCGTTGTGCGTTCCATAAGATTTCCTGTCTCCCTTCTCGTCTTTCGCAAACAAGCTAACCACGCGTTCGGTTAACACCATGGAAACATCAACCAGGTTCAGAAACTTTCCCGAGCCAACGGGGCACTCCACTTTGAGGTTATCGCCATAAAATTCACCATACTTGCGAATAGAACGAATGATGAGGTAATTGATCGGCATCCACACAGGTCCACGCCAGTTACTGTTTCCGCCAAAAAGGTTACTCGTTGAATCGCCCGGATCGTATTGAATTTCGTATCGGTTCCCATCGATCATCACGGAGTACGGAAATGCTTCATGGTGTTTCGACAAAGCCCTGATACCACCACCGGATAAAAATTCAGCTTCATTGAGTAGGCGGCTGAGTAGGTGAATCAACCTGTCTTTTTTCACGAGGGAAATAAGGATCTCTTCTCCATCGCCTCGTTCCTCGTTCGGCCAGAAAAGACTATTTCTTTGCCTATAATTTTCAAACCAGCTGACCCGCTTTTTAAAATCGGGCAGGCGGTCAAAAATTTGCTTTGGCATTATGCTTACCGCAAATAAACTGGTCAACCCAACAATGCTTTGAATCTTTAACGGCAAGGGGTCAGCGCCAGCAATTACCAGCGCGTCATAATAAAATTTATCTTCCTCATTCCAGAGACTGTGGCCATTGAGTGCTTCCGCGATAAAAACGAAATGTTCAAAAAATTTGGTGGCACTATCTTCAAAAGCGATGTCATGACGGGCAATTTCCAGCGCCATGTCCATCATGTTCAGGGCATACATGCCCATCCAACTGGTGCCATCTGCCTGTTCCAGTTGCATACTACTTGACAGGTTATGACTACGGTTGAAAACGCCGATGTTATCAAGCCCAAGAAATCCCCCTTCAAAAATGTTGTTTCCGTTTCGATCTTTCCGATTGATCCACCAGGTGAAATTGATGAGCAGCTTTTGAAACACGCGTTTCAAAAAAATGATGTCGCCAATGCCGCTGGTTTCTTTTTCAATGCGGTAAACTTCCAAAGCGGCCCAGGCTTGCACAGGCGGATTCACATCACTGAAATTCCACTCATAAGCAGGTAGCTGTCCATCGGGCTTCATATACCATTCCCGCATCACCAGCAGCAATTGGTTTTTTGCATATTCCGGATCAACCATCACAAGTGAGATGCAATGAAAGGCCAGGTCCCAGGCGGCATACCAGGGATACTCCCATTTGTCGGGCATCGCGATCACATCCTGGTTTTTCAAATGCGTCCAGTCGTGGTTTCGGCCATAGCGTTTGCCGTCGTTTACCGGTGTAATGCCATCACTGGTATTTAACCAACGATCCACATCAAAATGATAATATTGTTTGCTCCAGAGCATACCCGCCAACGCTTTTCGCTGGATGTTTTTCAAATCGGTTGAAATGTTTACGGGAAGGATGGCGCGATAAAAATCATCTGCCTCTTGTTTTCGTACCTGGAAGATTTTTTCGAAGCCCGGCGTAAATGGTTTGTCGTCGGCGCGATTTGTGAGGCGGCAGTATAGTACGGTTGTTTCACCACCTTTTACATTTAATTCGTAGACCGGTGCAAACTTAGTCCCGTCTTTTTTAGCCCTTAGCTTTTTACGAATGCCCCCATCTATAATGGCATCATGAAAGGCATCTTTTACAAATGGAGTTGCGTTCGGCGTACCATTTACCTTAAACATATTCGTTTCATTTTCGGTAAACAGGGTATCATCTGCACGCTGAAAATAAAAGTAATAATTGCCAAGCCGGCGATGCGAAACTTTCACCGAGCATTTATCCTGGTAGGTAATTTTCGGCCTCGGCTCATCAGGCGTAAACTCCCAGCGATTGTAAAACCACAAGGTTGGCAAGACTGTAATTGGAGCAGCTTTGTCGCCACGGTTGGTCACCGCTATCTTAATAAAAATATCCTGTGGATTCTGCTTTGCATAAGTAACGTTGATGTCGAAGTATTCATTCTTATCAAAAACCCCGGTGTCCAAAATTTCATACTCGGGCTCATGCATGGTGCGCACGCGGTTGGTGGCTTTCAAGTCTTCGTAGGGAAATAAATTTTGCGGATACTTATACAGATATTCCATGTAATAATGGGTCGGCAAATTATCCTGGTAGTAATATAATTCCTTTACATCTTCGCCATGATTTCCCTCGTAATTGCCAAGACCAAACAGGCGCTCTTTCAGAATATGGTCTTTACCATTCCAGACTGCAACGGCGAAACAAAGATTTTGAAAATAATCGGAGATGCCCGCGATCCCATCTTCGCCCCAACGGTAGGAACGATAATGCGACTGGTCAAACGGGAGATAGCCCCAGGCATCACCATGGTGCCCATAATCTTCCCTCACGGTTCCCCACTGGCGTTCGCTGAGATAGGGGCCCCATTGTTCAAGTGGAATTGCCTTCTTATTGTTAACGGCTAACCGCTGGTGTTCTGCTGTCATAATGATAAGATATTTGGATACTTAACTTCCATCATTTGTTAAATGCTTTCCGCTGGCAACTTGAAAACGCCGGCAGAAATGCCGGGACCAATCCACATAAAAGTAAGCTTTTTGAAAAAGACATTTCCCGAATAAAGTTAAAAACCGTGCCGGGAAGGGTTGCATCGACTCATCAGATTTGGCGCATACTCGTTTCCGATAGCAGGCATTTTTCAAGGGCTGCACCTCTTTTCTAAAAAAGACCAGGTGACCGGGTAGAATTTACTGGTTGCACAAACGCCACCGCTAACTGTAAGGGTTATAATTTGCGCAGGGAGAAATAAGTCAACCACAACAGGTGTTTTCAACTTCGTGGCTGGTGGTATATTTTGTTTTGTGGGAAGGGTGCAGAAAAAAATCTCAAAGCTGCTATTGAGGAATAGTTAACGAGGTATCCATAGCCTGAAGATTAAAGTTGCGAATCTTTCTGTAAGGCCGGTTGATCAGGTAATCATTTTGTTACGGATGATATCCATTAGATCCGACTTATAGTTTTCTCCGATCATAATTTCGGCCGTTACGCCACTCAGCAGGATCCGGTTTCCTTCCAGGCCGGTTACCCGGGAAATAGGAATGATAAAAGATTTATGGACGCGGATAAAGTCTTGCGCAGGGAGATGGTTGAGCAGGTCGCGGAGATTTGTGTATACCAGCGTTTTCTGGCCGCCGCGGTAGATCGCTACGTAATTTTTCATCCCCTCTATATATTCAATATCATCAAGATTGATCTTCAGGAGCTTACCCTTTGATTCAGTTTTTACAAAAATGTAATCATCCTCGCTTTTTCTTTCTTCGGCCGGCTTGTCCGCAACTTCCTTCACTACTTTTTGTACCGCTGTTAAGAAGCGCGGAAACCTGATGGGCTTTAATAAATAATCAACCACGTCAAGATCGAATCCTTCAATCGCAAATTCACTATAGGCAGTGGTAAGAATAACTTTCGATTTACCATTGATCGCTTTTACAAAATCAATCCCGGAAAGGTCGGGCATCTGTATGTCAAGGAAGACGAGGTCTATATCCATGGTGGCTACCATTTGCAGCGCTTCTACCGGCCGCGTTGTACTCGCTACCAGTTCCAGGTAGGATGTCTGGCTGATATAATAAACAAGTATATCGATGGCAGGTTGCTCATCATCAACCACGAGGCACTTTATCATAATTCGTAAATAGTTAGTTCGGTGGTATAAAATTCCGCGTCTTCTTTGATGTCAAATTGATAATTTTTTCCGTAAGCAAAGTCGAGCCTGTTGCGGATGTTATCGAGCCCGAGGCCGGTAGATATTTCCTTGGGCCCTGTTTTCTTTTTGTTATGGCAAAAAAAATGCAGGCGTTTGTGCTCGATCGTTAGTTTTACTGTTATCGGGTGTTCCGTGCGTTGTAAGTCGCCATGCTTGAAGGCATTTTCAACTACGGTGATCAACAAAAAAGGGATGATCTCTAGTCCGTTTATGACGCCTTCTACTTCAAAATGTACGTTCAGGTTATTGCTAAACCGGAGTTGATTTATTTTGATCACGTTGCGAACGTGTTCAATCTCATCTTTCAACGGCGCCTTATCATCGCTGCCCGTGGCTTCATTCAAGGCATAACGCATGATGTCGCTTAGCGTAAGAATCCCTTCTGATAATTCAGGTGAGTAGGGCAATGATTTTGCGTATAAAAAATTCAAGGTGTTATGCAGGAAGTGCGGATTGATCTGCGACTTCAAAAATTTAAAATTGGCATGTGACTTATCAACCTCCAACTGCATTTTTTGAGCTTCCAGCACCTTCCTATGTTTCTTTTCATCGCGGAGATTATTTAAGTAGGCAAGCAGCATTGTAGACGCGGTGAAGAAGATGCTCGAAATTGCAAAAGAAAACATCATTATACTGGTAGTTGCCTTCCCTCCCTCCACGCCTTGGCCAAAAAAACGAAGCATCACCATGAAATAGACAAACACTGCTACCAGCATTAAAAAAGTGTATCCAACGAAATGAATCGCGGTGCGCTTTTCAACGATCAGCTTGTTGTAATAATTTAAAGAATAGTAATAGAAAAGGGTTTGCGAAACAAGGCCAACCACGTGCTTGACCAGGTTCTTCAGCGTGAACATATCCTTGAGCGCCTCTCCTGCTTCCGGAACTTTCAACACCATGATCACGAATAAACCCAGCAGGGTAAAAAAAAGATTGAGGCCCAGCACCACAAGGAAGACTGTGCCTAATGAATATCGTTTTGTTTGCATGATGAAGCCTGCTATGATTGAGCGTAAATGTAGCGGCAATATAAGTAACTGCTATTGAAAGAGAGAATGCCCATATTTAAACCGACGATTTAAACATGAGCATCCCGAAAACCTAAATTGATTATTGGCCTATTCCCGGTGTTCCGCCACCACCTTGCTGAACACGTTTCATTTCATCATCAGCACCTGAGTTCCGCTGGCGTGCAGCTTTAACCTGGTTGCTACCAAAGCGGTATGCAAAATTCAGTTTGAACTGCCTGCTCTCCCATTGCGAAGCAACGATAGAACGCTGACCGGCAAAATTACTTTCTCCTTTAAACTTCAGCGTACGGAAAACATCGCTCACTGAGGTCTTGATTGTACCTTTTCCGTTCAACACTTGTTTTTGCAAACCTGCATCTACACTCCACATAGCATTCGCTTTAATCGTTCCCTGGTACACGGTTGGTGCATTGTAAAATGCAGTAAGTTCTGCGGTCCAGGTTTTACTAAACTTAATGCTGTTTTGAACATACAGGCTTAAACCGCCGGCGTTTACGTTGATCTTTCTTCCTTCGCCAAAATCTGCATTATATTTTGTATAAAAGGCATTGGCATTCGCAAACATGCTGTAGGCCTTATACCGAACCGGGTAGCTGATATTCAGGCTGACCACATCCTGTGTTGCCAGGTTTCTCTTCGAGATAAAAGCTTTAGACGTCTCGGCAGTGTCGAATACCTGCGTAAACAGATCCGTAACATGACTGTAATTCAACGTTGAAGTCAGTTTATACTTGTAGGTATTTGTTACACCAATACTGTTGGTGTACTGCGGCCGAAGGTTGATATTGCCTTTCTGGAAAGTGTACTCATCTAATTTGAATTCAAACGGATTCAGGTCCTGGTAATTTGGGCGGTCAATGCGGCGACTGTAATTCACCGCGAATTGATTTTTTGGGTTTTTGTTGAACGTGATCGCAGCACTTGGAAAAAAGTTGGTGTAATCTCTTTTGAAGCCACTGTTATAGGTAACATATTCTCCGTTGTTGTTGCTTAAGCCGGTTGAGTTGCCTTTCGAAACAGTGTTCTCTACGCGTAAACCTGCCTGTACTGCGAAGCCTTTGAAGGCACGGTTATAATTTACGTATCCGGCATTGATGTTTTCCCGGTAGTTGAAGCGGTTACTACGATCTCTGTCGAGTTGGTCCCCGGTTGCGTACACATCATAGCGCTGAAAATCATTGTCCGTTTCTACCAGCGCTATCTTTCCACCAAAACCTAGGGTTCCTTTTTTGAAGGGTTGCTCCCAATCCGCTTTAAAGGAATTTATATCAATTTTCGTTGGAGCGATCATGCGATAGTTTACACTGCTCAACGGGGTTTTGCCGGTTGCATCGTAATACATGTTGGGCTGAAACTGGTTGCTGTAAATATCATAGGTTCCATGATCCGCATTTAAGACAAGGCTCTTGCCTGTGGTGCCAGTATAGCTATAGTTCAGGTTGAAGTTGAGGTTATCCCGCTCCATTTCACTGGAATTATTCGCAACCAAAATACGATCGACCATTTTGGTTGGCGCGTAGGAAATAGGTGTAGCACTTTTATTGGTTATGGTTGGATCGGCAAAGTTGCCATTGACAATGATCCCGATCGTGCTTTTTTTGTTGATGAAATAATCCATACCCACCTTGACATTGTGGCTCAGGTTTTCCATAACAAGTGTGGCTTGCTGATCGAAGATGCTGTCCGCAAGCGAACGATAGATCGACATCGAATTAAAATTTTTACCCTTGTTGAAACCATAGGTTCCAAAGAGGTTTATCTTTTGATTCCGATAATTCAGGTTGAGGCCGGCGTTATATTTCGCATAAGTGCCGATGTTCCATCCTGCGCTAGCTGACCCGTTTGTTCCAAAACTCTTGTTCTTTTTCAGGCGGATATTGATGATGCCCGCGTTACCGGCCGCTTCATACTTCGCGGAAGGATTGGAGATGATCTCGATCGCTTCCACCTGTGAGGAGTTAAGGGTTTTTAGAAAACTGGCCAGGTCAGCACCGCTCACCGGAGTTGGTCGTCCGTCAATATAAACCTGTACGCCATTTTTACCACTCAGGCTTAGGTTATCATCTTTATCAACCAGCACGCCCGGAGATTTGCGCAACAATTCAAGGGCGTCGGATCCAACGGCATTGATCGTTCCTTCAACGTTCACGATCATTTTATCGGCCTTTACTTCAAGTAAAGGCTTTTGCGCTGTAACCACAACTCCTTTCAAACTGCCGGGTTGCTTTTCCATTTTAAGTGCTGGTACCGTAACTGCAGACTGGCCTGCATCAAAAACGGATGAATAAGCTGGTTGAAACTCTACGAAATTGGCTTTCACCAGGTATCTACCTTCTTTAACCGTTTGAAAATTGAATGTGCCATCTTCTTTACTTACACCCAGCTTTACGATGCCGGAGTCTTTTGCGGAAAGAAGACTAATTGTTGCACCTTTCACCGGGCTTCCCTGTCCATCGGTGGCGAGGCCAGTAACCTGGGCGTCAGATTGAGCGGCCAGGAATCCTGCAAGGAGTAAAAAAATCAGGTGTCTCATAATTTTAAGTTTTTAGTTGTTTTGTTTATGAACGCAAACCTATAATGTGGGCAAGAGTCAACGAAAAACGTTATCCAAACGGTCATTTTCCAGATGCAAACCCGGGTTTTCCAGTGTAAAACCAAATTTTTAACAAGAAATTTTCAACCCGCTGCTGGAAATTTTTTGTCGTTGAGCAGGCAGGAATGGCATTTGTTTTGCACTTGGCCGCCTATGAAACGTGGATTAATGATAGCGGTAACGGGCCTTGTTTTTTTAACCACCATCACAAGTTGTTCGAACAATAGTGGACCAATTATAATTGTTGCGGCAAATCCTGTATTCGAGGACACAACGGTATCAGCCGGACCCGATACGCTCCTGGCCGGGACAAGTGATATAACAATTATCATAAAAGATGGTGAGGCCTGCGTGCGAGGTAGGTTTGAAGCTAAAAATCATTCTGCGTCCTTTACGCTTCCAGCCTGGAAAGGTCAAACGCTGGTGGCACATATCAAACCTCTGCAAAAAGGAGGCAATATCCGCTTCACGCAGATCATTCAGCCGGGTGGACTTGAGGAAGGACCATTCGGTGACAGCCTCAATTACACATTTAAATCTAACGGGAATATGCGCCTGGTGGTTAGTAGCAATAAGATGGCTGGCAAGCCATATATCGGCGACTTTCTACTGAAAATCTCAGTTAAATAAAGAGGCCTACAGATTTTCGTTGTATTTATTCCTCAGCTTTCGCAGAACGAGGTAAACAACGACAATCCCGGTAATCAACAGGGCAATAAGAGGAGAAATCATGGATCTGATGGATAACTTTCAAAAAAAGAAATCCTTTAAGGAAAACTGTGCCATCCTCCCGGATTTTGATAAATGTGTATAAAGAAAGTGTATACCTCGTTTTAAGATAGCATAAACCGCTGATTTCCCGCCCGGATCCATCAACTCATCATTAACCCCTCTTCTAGCGACGCGGGTCCGACTCGTTAAACATACTGCCGATTTTTAGTGTCGTACTAAGAACGGTTTACCTAAGCTGGACCTTCATTAGCCAACCTTCCGAGAACTTTTGAACTACTGTTCGGATTCAAATCAATAACAGCATCCTGTCTTTGGTTCAGGTCCGACGTACGAGAAACGCCAAGTTGAACGTTATCAATTTCCCGGCAGCTTTGCCGGCCAATATCCAAAAACCGCATGAAACACATCAAAGGCCTAGACAGCTTACGGGCCATTGCCGTATTACTGGTAATTCCGTGGCATTGGCTTCCCCCCGAATTTATTAAATCTTTACCGGTTGGTCCGGCTGGCGTTACGATTTTTTTTGTGCTGAGCGGCTTCCTGATCACCCGAATTTTATTAGAAGGAAAATGTAAAACTGAAGCCGAAGGAAAAGGCAAGGCCAGTTTTATTGCCAATTTTGTCTTCAGGCGTGCGCTGCGGATACTACCGATCTATTACCTCCTTGTTATCCCGGCCCTTTGTTATGCCATCTTAAAGCAGCAGGACCTGGAGAAATTTGCCTACCTCCTGACCTTTACTTCCAACTTTTACTTTCTAAAAATAAATGCCTGGGATACTTTTTTCTCCCATACCTGGACACTGGCGATAGAGGAACAATTCTATTTGGTTTGGCCCCTGGTCCTTGTCTTCGTGAACAGGAAATATTTGCTCCCAGTGATACTTGGCTTTATCGTGCTCGGTGTTGCAAGCCAGGTTGCGATACAAAGTGATGGTTTCCGGATGTACCAGTTGTATGCCTGTTGCGATAGTTTTGGCGTTGGGGCTTTGTTGGCCTGGGTAATTGTTTTCAAACCCACCCTGCTCAAGAGTTTTTTCCGGGTATCGGCTGTGCTTGCCCTCGCCACATTGGTGTTTCTTTACATTCAACTTTTCCATCTGCCTGATGTTATTGTTCCGCTTCGAATACAGGTTAGCGTGATCACCGTTTGTTGCATCAGCTATATGTTGCATGCGTCAACTTTATCAACGCCAATGCCGGCTTACCTGTCGGTGCTTATCAATAACAATACGCTGGCAGCCATCGGAAAAATAAGTTATGGCATGTACCTCTACCACATCTTTATCCCAAAGTTGACAGGAGTTTTTATTTATGGCACGGTTTACAAACACCTGCCTGTTTTCATCCGGGATCATTTCCAATTTTTCATCTTCCCCATCAATTTTGCTGTGCTGGTGATTGTTTCCTCTTTGTCGTGGAAATATTTTGAGCAGCCGATATTGAGGTTTAAGAAATACAGTTTCTTCCGGGAGAATGCAGTATGGAAATTTCGCAGCACCAAACAGGCAGCCTAACTACCAGTAGAATTAAAGGAATCCGTACGCGGAGAGAAAACTGATCTAAGCAAATACTGCGGGTTTGAATTTAGCCGCAGGAACGGAAACCTGGAATGAGTTCAGCAAATATTTCGAGTATTCTTTACTGTGAGTGGCCGGCCATCTTCGCTTGCAACCCTGCCAGGTAGGTAACAACTGCCAGCCGAACATCGGTATGAATGTCGCCGGGAGCATCAAAGCGTTTGATTGACTTGATACCCTCCGTTCCTTCCTTTAAAAATTCCAGTCCTTTTTCAACACCGCTAAAAAGAAACTCGGCGGAGATGATCGTGTAAGTCCGGCCGGTATCGATTGGTAAATTATTTAATAAAGGCTTGCCCTCAACAACCGAAATATTGCTGCTCCGCTGCAGGTAGGCACCGGTTCCTTTCAGGCGTTCGGCCGTCAGCAACATCTTCTGAAAAAGCGTTCCGCTCATTTCAACTTCGCAGATCTTACCGCCAAAAGGCAGCGTGCGAATGATGTCAAGTTGGGTTACAACTCCTTGTATCATATCGTCAACGCGAATAGAACCGCTATTGAAAACAGCAGCATCTGCGCTGGGTGAAGCCGGCAGCATGGCGCTCGCGACCAGTACGCCCAGGTTGGTTTGTTTTTGACGCACAGAGGCTTCCTTTCCATCGAGCGGTTCGGGTGTGTTGTAGACAACGGCACTTGGTTCGAGGCCAATTGCCCGGAAGGAGGCGTAGGCTTTGTTTTCCCAATCCTTGACTTTTTCCGCAGTTCCAGGATCTGGCAAAACCGTCGTGTCGACAGCCAGCAGGGTTGACACAACCTGTACTTTCCCCTTACGGCCGCTACGAAAAATAAGGTGGCGATACATGGTTTTAGCATTGGCATCCGCCTTGGCGACAGCACCCCGGCTATTGGTAGCAAACATGTTTTCATGATCATGACCACCCATGATAAGTGGCAGGCGTTTCATCTTACGCAACAGGATCAGATCATCGGCTACATTTAAATGAGTGAGCCCAATTACCAGGTCTGATTTTCGGCGGATTTGCTTCCAGGCCGATTTCATCATTGGTAACCTATCCTGGTACCTGACCCAGGGCTGGCGGTTACTCGCGATGGTAGCCGTAACAATACCGAGGGTAAACTGGCTGTTTGTTGAAGTGAGCAGAAAGTATGGAGGTATCGCTGTTGAATCTGGTGCGGTTTTGTAAAACGGAGTCGCTACGCCGGTGGAGCCAACATGCTGCACATCGCTGCTCACCCATTGAAACCTTGATTCATTGATCCGGTGCTGCAGGTCTTTCTCACTAATATCAAACTCGTGGTTGCCGAAAGTGACCAGGTCCACACCAGCTTGGTTCATCAGTTCTACCATGTGTTTTCCACTTACGCGCTGGCCGTCAACCTTGGTGGTCCCTATCACCGATGGACTTACAAAATCGCCTGCAACTACAACAAGTGTTTGGTACCTGGCTTCGTGTTGCTTTACCAGTGTGGCTACCCGCGCCATACCGCCGACTCTTCCCTGGTCGAGGGCGCCAATTTCATAAACATCGTTTAGCTGCAAAATGCAAAGTGTGTCTTTCTTTTCCTGGGAGAATAAATAATGGCC
>JAURWD010000005.1 GCA_030655145.1 Ferruginibacter sp. | reverse complement strand
CCTACCCTTCAAGGAAGAATCGCTGGACACGAGGCTAACAGTGGCTTTCTTCCAGTCCTCGCCGGTTGTTGCAGCAGGAGTCAACGATGCGCTGCCCAATATTTTACCAGAACTACTGATCAACTCAAGTTCCATCTGTATACCTGCAGAAGGTTGGCGATACATTACGGAAAAGTCGTAACGCAACCCCTTCTTTAACCCCATCCCGCGAAACCCTTCGTTAGCCAGGCTTAAACTATCAGCGGCTTCTTTTTTACTGACGCGGATATAACGTGGATTTGGCGTGTTCTTTTCCAGGCGGTTTAAAACAAGCACGGATCCCTCGTTGAATTTATTTTGTTTCACCGTCCAGCCCATCATGGGTTTATAAAATTCGAAGGAACGGTTCTTTACCAACTCCGCGTAAATTCCGCCGTCGGCGCCCAGATTGATGTCTTCAAAAAAGATTCCCCACATCGTGGGTTGAACTTCGGCAACAGGTTTATCGACCTGTACCACCAGCCTGTCTTTTTGTTGCGCAGTCGCAATTGACAAGAAGGACGAAAGGGCCACAACACTGGCGGCGACTAATTTTTTCATATGCGTTCTTATATACTTAAAAATGAAATTAAACTAAATAATACAGCGGAAAATTTTAGTACCTACTTCTTCGCTTTTGCATTCGCTTTGACTCCTTCTGTTGTCATAATGATCCTCTTGATTGTGCCATCGTTGTTGTAATAAAGATTATCAATGCAAACTGAACGTCGAAAACTTCCACCCTGTGTTGGAATACTTCCGTTGTGGTAAATAAAATATGACTGCCCTTTAAAATCAATGATTGACTGGTGATTTGTATTCGAATTGCCTGCGACTTCATTTAAGATACCTTTAAACTGCCAGGGACCGGTGACAGATCTGCTTATGGCATAGGCGATCTTTTCCGGGAATTTGTAGGCATAAGACAAGTAATACCAGCCATTGCGTTTATGTATCCAGGGCGCTTCGGTAAAAGACGGCAGATCAATGATGTTGATGGGCCCATCGAGCTCGATCATGTTTGCCTTTAGTTTCGCATAATAGCATTTGGTGTTTCCCCAAAACAGGTAGGCCTGGGCATCGTCGTCGATGATCACAGATGGATCAATGTCATCCCAACTGATTGTTGCTGCGGTGGTCATGTCATTGGTAATGATTGCGGAACCGCGGGCATCTTTAAAGGGGCCGGTAGGTTTGTCGGCAACCGCGATACCGATTGCTTTTCCATGGATGGTGCCATGCTCCGCTGCTACATACCAGTAATACTTTCCATTTCTTGCGATAACCTGCGAAGCCCAGGCATCTCCTTTGGCCCAGGCAAAATCCTTTACCCGAAGCGGTACCGGATGTTCCTCCCGGTTACGCATATCCGCAGATGAATAACAAAGCCACTCATGCATCACATACCCTTCCTTGCCGGCCGGTGGTTCATCATGACCGGTGTACAGATAGACAGAATCTCCCACGACCAGTGCCGCAGGATCGGCTGTGTATTTATCCTTTATCACCGGGTTGCCGGTGACGATGGTATCCGCCGATTGCGCAGTGGCTTCTCCGGCAACACTATTGCATATCGTGAGCGCTAATAAGATTTTACCAAACCGGCTTTTCAAAAGGTGAAGGTTGAAATAGGTGTTCATCTGTTAAACTTTGTATGGTTATTTCTGTCGTGAGATCCTGTAAAAGCCTGCGCCATGGCGGTTTATAACTGGTGCAAATTCGCCAGTTACCTGACCGAGGTTTTTGCCGGTCCAGAGATCCGTTACTGTACAGGTTCCATTTAAGTCAAGGTCTTTCAATGAAACCGGTATGGCCATTGAAGCTGGCGGCATTGGGCCGGATGGGTCGGTGGTAAAGACCATAAAGTTGACCGTAGCTCCATTATTTTGAACCACTCCTGCCCTGTCAAGCCCGGCAAGCGCCTTGAAACTGGTGTACCCTGCCGGCACGTCAAATTCAATAAAAGAATTCGAGTGGGTACCAATACCGTTTTGATAATCTTGTCCGGCAACATTCAGTGTTTCACCGGCCGCACCCTTATTCACTCTTGGAATACTCCAGCCGGCTGTCGCCTTTGAAGGTTTAAGACTTGTGAGCATTATGGAATCCGTTCCGTTGTAAATTGTTGGGTTGATCCAGTCAGCATGATCCCAATCGATGTTGTCGCCGCCATCAGTCACCGCAAGTATTATTTTTTTCGCGCCAGCGATATTTATCTCCACTTTTTTAGATTGCTTGTTTCGATTTAACAAACCACTGGTCCAGGAGGCCTTGCCTTCAACCACCTGTTGTTGATCGGCGGTGTAAAATACCGCCAGGAATTTGTCGCCAGTGGCGGGATCATCTGCAAGCCAGGCTACCTGGTCATTTCGTTTAAACAAGGGACGGTTGCCCGTACTATTTTTCAGAACGTATAATACGTTTTTGTTGGTTAGTAACGAAAGGGTGAAAGCGTCATTGTCGGGCAAATTCCCTCCAAACATAAGAGGTGACTTAAAAATCGACCAGAGCGTCATCAGCGTATACTGCTCATCAGTAGTAAAGGCGGTCATGCGTGGGTTGCCTCGTTCTGCCCGGATGCCGATGCGGCCGAGGGGCAACATATCACCGTCGGGATAGGCGCCCTTTGTACGCCATTTATTCCAGCGTTCAAACACATCGAAATGCTCCTTCAATTGTTGCCAGCTATCCCAGAAATCGCCAACCGTGCGCCACATATTCGCGTGTTGCTGCACATGATCCGCATGATCTACCGGTGTTTCGCCGGGTGAAGTACTCAATACGATCTTGCGCTCAGTGCGATCGATCGCTTTGCGGATCATTTCGATCTCACCGGAAAAATATATCGGTGAAGAAAGGTCATCTATCTTAATAAAATCAAGGCCCCAGGAGGCATAGAGATCAAAGAGAGAATTATAATATTCCTGCGCACCTGGCTTAGTAGGTAACACCGTATACATATCCCGCAACCAGCGGCATTGGTCTTTTTCAGAATAGATGTCCTGGGCTGTATATTTAGTATTCAGAATTGGCAGGTTCCGTTTTACGGCCTGCACCGGGATGCCCCGCATGATGTGGATCCCAAACTTCAAGCCCTTGCTATGGATGTAATCTGCGAGGGGTTTGAATCCTTTCCCGTTTGCCGCAGAGGGAAAACGATTTATAGCCGGGGTAAAACGACCATAGGCATCCAACACATAATCAGGATCTTTTTCATTGTAACCATGCGCCTTGTCGTTGCCGACATACCAGCGAATATCGACCACCACGTACTCCCAACCAGAAGCTTTCAGATGCTTCGCCATGTAATCAGCGTTCTGTTTTACCTCAGCTTCAGTAACTGTGGGTCCAAAACAATCCCAGCTGTTCCATCCCATTGGCGGTGTAGGCGCCCATTGATGAAATGATTTTGTTTGCGCAATCGTGCTCGTACACATGATTGCTACGAAGGCAAGGCTTACTATGCTCTTTTTAATATTGAATTGAATCATTTTACCTGGCTTTTTGCTGATACTATAAGTGTTAATGCTTCGTTGCTTTCGGTTGGTTTAAGCGAAACGATGTTAAGGGGGCATTATTGACTGCCGCGAGCAACAAAGTTTCTCGTTCGGTTTTCACCTCAATTAAATCCTTTACATCCCCTGAAATGATGAATCCAGACTGGGTTGGCCGCACCGCAGTGTAACCGCCGCCACGTATGCCTTTCAAAATAATTCCGTAACTGGCATCATAGCGACCTGATACCACCTCGGCCTGGTATTCATTGCCTGCTAACACCAGGTCCTTTATCGAATCGCCATCAAGATCGGCAAGTACGATCGCATTGATCGGTGCAAACTGGGCGGCTACCGGTAACGCATGTGTCCTGAATTTCCCATTGCCTAAATTTTCGATCCACACGCTTGTCGTCGTTTCGCATTTCTTCTCTAAAATATTAATGGTCTTCAACCCACTCAGCAGGTCGTTCATTGTTAGCCGGGCATAGTCCACGTTCAATAAAAACTTCTTTTTGATCGAAGGCACCTGGTCGGCTAATTGCGTGCGATCGAGCGCTGGAAATAGTTGATACCGGGCATCAATGTCTTTTATGTAATAAGCCGGAATGATATCGGTGAAATTATTACCATCGAAATCGCCCGCATACAATTTCAACGGCCGATCGGGAGAAATATGAAATTTATTGTTTAGTCCGAGGTTGCCCGCCACAAAGTCGATATCTCCGTCACTGTCAAGGTCCGCGGCTTGCAAGGACCGCCATTGGCCATGCATGTTTGACAAGCCTGTTGTTTGCGTAATGTCTTTGAACCGGCCTTCCGTATTTTTAAAAAACTGAACCGGCATCCATTCGCCAGACACAACCAGGTCGGCTGTTCCATCTTTATCAAAGTCAGCAAAAGCAGCACCTGTAACCAATCCAATCCGTTCGAGGCCTGGTGCGAGTTCGGTCGTTACATCTGTAAACTTACCTCCGTCATTTCTTAACAAATAGCTTCGTGGTGATTTTGGAAATTCCTGGGGGATCAATCTCCCGCCGAGGAATACATCAGTGTCTCCGTCTTTATCAAAATCGCCCAAAGCGATGCTTTTTGTAATTTCGTGTATGCCTTGAGGTAAGGCCGACACATTGATGCTGAAATTCCCTTTGCCATCATTTGTAAACAGCCTCGGTTGATTGAATGCTTTGTTGACTCCAAACTCCGGGCTTCCACCTGTGATGAGTAAATCAGCATCACCGTCTCTATCAGCATCGAAAAAAGCAGCTTCCAGGTCTTCCTCTAATTTCTGCCCTAAAACAAGATCCCGTGACTCGAACTTCCCATTTCCCTGGATAAATAATTTGCCGGAATATCCAGCAGCACCACCGACAAAAACATCCATCTCACCATCTCCATTGATGTCTGCAGTTGCGAGACATGGCCCCAACTGCGAAAACTTTTGCGGAACCGCCCGCTGTGTGCCGAAATCGAAGTACTGCCCTTCTGTATGCGTAAAATTTAGCCCGGAAGTCGCAGAGAGTTCGCTAAGCCATTCCTGTTCTATTGCTGGTGGAGGATTTGTCTCGATGTTATTTGCAGCACCATTCTCCACAACCAACAACTGGTTTAATTTCACATTTTTAATAACCTGGAAAGTATTATCGGGCCAGGTAATCTTAACAGAATCTACCAGGACGTTTTTACCAATTCCGAAATACAGGCGCTGATCCATTGAAGAACAAAATCCCCGAACAGGCGACTGTTCCAGGAACTGCTGCGAGCCACCAACGTATGCGATCAGTTTTGTTCCGAGACCTGCGGGATTGAGTCTGGAGCCTTTCAATTGGATTGCAAGAAAGTTCGCAGCCGTATCATTGTCTGATCCACGCAGCTCATTTCTGCAGAGGAAGGCAGGTTCGTTCATGTTGTTCACAACAAGATCTAAATCTCCATCATTATCAAGATCCGCATACGCCGCCCCGTTAGACACCGAAGGTTTGTCGAGGCCGGAGGAAATGGTTTCGTCCGAAAAACTGAGATCGCCTTTGTTTCGAAAAAAATAATTGTGCACGTTAATGCTCCCATATTGATCGAGGTTTTTTCGCAGCAATTCAATGGAAGCTTTGTCAAGGGTTTTGTTTGGCGCTATTCCCCCGTTAAAGGTGTATTCATGTTCGTTCTGTGCATTCTTGAAAGTGACATAATCATTGTTTGTAAGATCACGGGCAAGACCATTGGTGATGTGTACGTCCTTCCACCCGTCATTGTCAAAGTCGGCCATTAACACACTCCAGCTCCAGTCGGTTTCGGAGATGCCGGCCAGTTGCCCGATCTCGCTATAAAAGGGTTCCGGGTGTCCATTATTATTTTTTAATCCATTGCTGAGTTGCAACATATTGCGCACAAAGGTTGGCTCATAGCCGAGTGTGCGCTCCATATCATACCGCTCCTGCGATGATCCATTGAACATCATTTTTTTGCGTTCGTTTGTCTCGGGAGACATATCCAACACCGCGATATCCGGCAAGGCATCATTGTTAATATCAGCAGCATCCACGCCCATGCTGTTGAAACTCTGGTGTTGCAGAGCGCGGGCGATGATATTTGTAAAGGTTCCGTTTTTATTATTCAGCCATAGCAGGTCGTTGCCGATATAATCGTTGGCCACATAAATGTCTGGCCAGCTATCATTATTTACATCCGTGATGACGAGGCCCAGGCCATACCCATCTTCTTTGATCCCCGCGGCCGCAGCAATGTTTGTAAATACAGGATGAGTTTTTCCGGGAGGAACGCCGTCATTCCGATAAAGGCAATCCTGTGCAGGTGAAAATCCACTGGTATCTTTTGGTACGAGGTTGTTGGGATTGCGATTATACAGGCGATGATTTAAAAGATACATATCGAGGTCACCATCTTTATCATAATCGAGAAATGCTGCCTGCGTAGAAAAGCCCGTATCCCCTAAACCATACGAATCGGCTTCTTCGGTGAACTGGAGTTTGCCATTGTTGATAAAAAGTAAATTCTTGCGGGCGGTACCGCTGCCTGAATGAGATGAGGAAACATAGATGTCCTGGAAACCGTCATTATTGATATCAATCACACTGATCCCGGTACACCATCGATCAGTGATGAGTCCTGCGCTTTTGGTAACATCAGCAAATTTGAAATCGCCTTTGTTGATGTAGAGTTTGCTGCTGACCATGCTGCCACCAAAAAAAATATCCTGCAGGCCATCGTTGTTAAAATCTCCAATCCCCACTCCTGAGCCATTGTACATGTACTCATTCGTATAAAAATTGACCGTATCACTTTCAGAGATCTTGTTGTTAAAGTCCACGTTCGTAACAGTCGCGTCAAGCATTTGAAAGTGCATGGCCCCCATTTTTTTCTGGTCTTTCATGGAACAACCACCGAAGAAAATCACTGCCGGCAGCATTACAAATCGTATGTAATTTTTATTTAGCATGAAGGCAAGACATGTCCGAAATTATTTGACAAGATCATCAATGAAGAAAATTGAAAACGGGCTTTTATTTCTTCTTACCCCAAGCCGCGACACCCGTATTATTCATGCCGGTAAATATGTAAGTGTTTTTCTTTTTCTCCCAATCCCGCCCTTTTTGTACCATCAGCTTATCTGTGGCACCAGTACTCCAATTCAATTGTAACCAGGGCGCAGTGTACGACCAGGTATTTGTAGCAGTTCCGTTGATGGTGCCTGCAGCGTCGAGCGTTAGATCTGTCGAGACCTGAAAATCGGGAGACAGTTGTTCATTTGCAAACCCGGGCACCACGCGATACCCAAAGTTGATCTGTTCCCAACTGCCCTTAATACTATCTACGGGTACGATGGCATTGTCTTCCCGGGCATAGCGTTCCGGCGAAACAACAGGCCATCCATTTTGTAACCAGAAGATCTTTCGCACGTGAAGATCCATTGAAAACCTACTGGCGCCTGGCCTGCCCTGGTGAGCCATAAAATATTGTCCTGCATCGTCTTTAAAAACGGCACAGTGCGCCGTACCCTGCCAGCCGCTATGACCCTGGAACTGGTATGGGGCAAGTATCATTGGACCATGATCCTGAACAGTATTCACATTCACCCCATTAAAATCATAGAACGGCCCTTGCGGATTATCTCCTTTCGCGACCCGCACATTGTATTTCGTTTCCAGCCAATCGTATGAAATGAAGAGATAATATTTATTATCAGTTGCATTAAAAATGATCTCTGGACCCTCAATGTTCCCATTAATGGTCTGACCGGTAAAACCGCGCTGTGCGATCCTTACACCCTTGTCATTGCTGGTAAGCGCAAGACCGGTGGCGGGATCTAACTTCAACGCATAGATGCCGTCGTAGGCGGAGCCGTAATACATCCAATGCTCGCCGGATGGAGTAACGATCACGCTTGGGTCAATCGCATTTGTTTGTGTGGTTCCATCATTTTTTGAGGTTACCGCCAAGCCTTTTTCCGTCCAGGGACCTTCGGGGGAAGTTGATGTTGCCAGGCCGATAACACTGAGTCGCGAGACTGCAGAAGAAAGAGAATAATACAACCTGTATTCGTTGCCAACTTTAACGACGTAGGGAGCCCAAAGCGACTCAAAAGGAGTACCGCCTTGTGCCTTAATATAAGCAGATCCAAGGGCTGGTAAATTATTGAACACCCAACCGACAAATGTCCACTCAACCAGGTCTTTTGACTTTCTAACCTGTATGCCTGAACGCACTGTGATACCATATCCAACATCGGTACTGTAGCAGTAATAATATTCTCCGATTTTTATGATCGCGGGATCATGCACATTGTACACGCTCCATTTTGTGTAGTTCGCAAAGGAGGAAATATTGTCGTAGGTATCGTTGATTGAATTGATATCGAAGGCGGCTGGCGTCGGTGGAACAACCGGTGGTGGAACCACAGGCGGGGTAACCGGTGCCGGGTCTGACTTGCTACAGTATTCCGTAAACACAACTGTCAACAATAACAGGCAACTCAAGGATAGAAAACGCACAAACTTGAACATCAAATTTTATTTAATAGTTAAAACCACTACTGAAGCCGGTGGCAAACTGACCGTAACGGTGTTGTTATTCAAAACGGCACCAGTGAATGCCTCGGGTTTAACTTTAGCCGGCTCGGTGAACGAATTATAGTCCTGTAACTTCCCGGAAGCCAGGATGCGGCCCGTGATGCCCGCTACTTTTTCATCGCCGGTATTGAAGGTTATTTTTTGAGCCTTTGCAGGATCAATGTTCACCAATGAAAGATGGACTGCGCCGGTACTATCTTTTGAAGCAGATACTGAAACCGCAGCCAGTTTTTTACCATTGAACACGTAATTATTTGTTTTGAAACTAACGGGTAACATGGTTGCACCCTGGTGAACATTAAACATTTCCATCACGTGGTACGTAGGAGTCAGGATCATTTTTTCTTTATCGGTAAGGATCACTGCCTGTAATACATTGATCGCCTGGGCGAGATTTGCCATGCGCACCCTGTCCGCGTGGTTATTAAAAATATTCAGTGTAACCCCTGCGATCATCGCATCGCGAATGGTATTTTGCTGGTAGAGAAAACCCGGGTTAGTTCCTGGTTCAACATCGTACCATCCACCCCACTCATCGACAATTAAAGCAATCTTTTTTTTCGGATCGTATTTATCCATGATCGCAGAATGTTTGATCACGAGCGAATCCATTTGTAAGGCACGTTGCATCGTAATAAAATATTGCTGCTCTGTAAAATCGGTGGAGGGCCCTTTGGCTCCCCAGTCAATTACAGAATAATGATGCAGGGCCACACCTTCCACCATTTGGTTTGGAATATTTTTCATGATCGTTTCGGTCCACTTATAATCCGTACTGTTGGCTCCAGAAGCAACGCGAAATATTTTGTCAGTGTTTGACCAGTCCGCCATAAAAGTTGCATACTTCCGGTACTCACCTGTGTAGTATTCCGGTGTCATATTTCCACCACATCCCCAGGCCTCGTTACCTACGCCCCAAAATTTTACATTCCAGGGTTTTTCGCGACCGTTTTGTTTACGGAGGTCCGACATAGGATTTTTTGTGTTGGTATTTACATACTGTACCCAATCAGCCAGCTCTTGCACTGTGCCGCTGCCGATATTGCCTGCGAGATAGGGTTCGGTGTTTAGCAATTCACACATGTTTAAGAAGTCGTGCACCCCGAAACTGTTGTCTTCGGTTACGCCACCCCACCAACGGTTTACAATGGCAGGCCTTTTTTCTTTGGGACCAATTCCGTCCTTCCAGTGATAGGTATCGGCAAAGCAACCTCCCGGCCAGCGAAGCACAGGGATCTTCAAGGTTTTAAGTGCCGCAACCACATCATTCCGTACGCCATTTGTATTCGGGATAGATGAAGTGTCACCCACAAAAAACCCACCATAGATACAGCGGCCAAGGTGTTCAGCAAAATGGCCGTAAATGTTGGGATTAATTACGTGGCGGGCATCTTTGTAATTGACCTGAATATTTGTTTGTTGTGCTTCCATTGTTAAAGAGCAAGCTGTAAAAAACATGCCAAGCAGGACTGAGGAGATCGTATTTTTCATGTAAAGATTTAAGAACAAGTTAATCAGAAAAATGCTGCCTGTACCAAATACAGGCAGGGTTTTCCATCGAAAAAATTAATTAGCCGGGTTCGGCAAAAGATTTTTATTTACGTCCAGTTCCTGCTGGGGAATTGGCAGGTATTCGTTACCGGGAGTCCAGGTATTGAAATCCGCGTCATGCGCTTTTAACTCAGCAAGTTTTGCCGTATTGTACAACCAACCCCAACGAATGATATCATTGATGCGCTGTCCTTCCACAGAGAATTCGAGGGCTCTCTCATGAGCGATCTGGTCACGCATTGCTCCCTGGCTCAGGTTTGGTTTGGTCGTAGCCAGGTTCGGCAACTTTGCACGATTGCGCACTTCCTGGATAAACGCGTAAGCCTCACTGGTACGGTTTAATTCATTCAATACTTCTGCATGCATCATGAGTATGTCTGCATACCGCAATACCCGGTAGTTGATGCCAGATTCCGGTGTTTCAAATGGACGGCCAAGGCCATCATTCGTATATTTTTTTGGATAGATCCGATCCTGGGGATTAAACCATGGACGGCCATAAGCGGTGGTTTGATTTTCTGTCGGCTCATAGGAGGCGATGGTTGCAAACAGGCGCGGGTCAATTTTACCGTCCACTGTTTGTTCCTGTTTGAATTCGTTGTAGATCCAGCGGGTTGGCAGGTAATCAGAAAAACCGGCACCTTCCATTGCATAGGTCACTGATACCGCGGTTACTTGTTTCCAGGCGGCGGTTGGTTCACCGGTCCAGTTGAAATCCGTGCCGGCTCCTTCCTGGAACTGTACCTCAAAAATGGACTCGCTGTTATTTTCCTGTACGTCTTTAAAATTGTTCCGGTAATCTGACTGTAACGAATACACGCCTTTGAGCGGACCGTTTATAAATTTTTCAAATTGGATGTTTGCTTTTGCATAATCTTTCCGGAACAAATATGCTTTGCCTAACATTCCGGCGGCGGCACCTTTTGTGGCCCGGCCCTTTTGGCCTTTATCCGGACCAACAACATTGTCGTACGAGATCGGCAAATCGTTCTCTGCCGTTTGCAGGTCGTTGAATATCTGGTTCCACAATACTTCTTCTGTGGCTGTCGCCGCATAGTAATCTCCTTGCCCTGCTGGTGGAGCGGTTAAAACAGGGACAGTTTTGAAACTGGTCGCAAGGTTATAATACGCAAGGCCACGAAGGAAGTATGCCTGGCCAAGGATACGGCCTTTCTCTTCAGGGCTTAAAATACTCGCGTCATAATTGCCAACATAAGTTATCACTTGGTTTGCGCGGGTAATAACGAGGTAAAAATCTCTCCATATCCAAAACACCGGGGCAGAGTTTGTAGGTATGATAAATTTACCGGTCTGCTCCAGGTCTAACCAGGGACTGTCCCCGGTAAAATCGTCTCCCCTGCTATCTGTAAGCCCCGGGAAAGAACGCATATAAGATCCATCGTTAATTAGGGCATTGTAAATAGCCGTGACACCCGCAAAGGCCTGGTCCTTCGTTTTCCAGTAGTCGGCTGTCGTCAGCGCATTTGGATTGGACTGATCTAGTTTTTTGTCGCACCCTCCTGCCAAGATGCAGAAGATCGAGACGTATAATAATTTTTTCATGATTTTTCGTTTTGCAGTTTGATGCTTAGAATGTCAATTGAACGCCCAATAACAAGGTTCTTGGTTTTGGGTAAGATCCAAAATCAAAACCCGGGTTAAAAACTCCTGAAGTGAAATCGGGGTTATATCCCTGGTAGCCCTGGAAGGAGTAAAGGTTTTGTACGGTCGCATAGATTCGTGACTTCGTTAAACCTTTGATGATATTTTCAGGCAAGGTGTAGCCAAGTGAAATGGTGTTGAGCCTGAGATATGATCCGTCTTGTAACCAACCAGGCCTGTCTGAATCGCGGAAGTTGTTTACATCGCCGGAGTGAAGGCGCGGAATGTCTGTGTTGGTGTTTGTTGGCGTCCACCTGTTCATCATGTCCACGCTATAATTCATTGAACCACCGGAGTGGTGAAGGTCGCGGTAGAGGCGGCTATTAACTAAAAACTTAGCGCTGCCTGAAGCAAAAATGGTTAAGTCAATATTTTTATACCCTGCTGAAACTCCGAACCCATAGTTGAATTTTGGAATAGCGCTGCCGAGGTACACCCTGTCATAAGCCTCATTCACGATACCATCTGGTACGCCATCAGGACCGCTGATATCCGCATACTTAACATCGCCGGGAGCAATATTTGGCTGTTGAAACGCATGTGCTGCAACTTCAGCAGTTGTTTGAAAAATTCCTTCGTAGCGGTAACCATAATGCTGTCCCACTTCGCCACCAATCGCGGTCTTTGCACCAGCACCATAAATCGGTTCGTTATTCCCGCCAAGAGCGAGCACTTCATTTTTTACGGTCGAAAAATTGGCATTGATGTCATAAGTAAAAGCTCCACGGGTTTTGTGATAAGTTGCGGAGAACTCCACACCTGAATTTCTGAGCGTCGCTGCATTTACAACCGGCGCCAAATTGATAGAACCAACTGTTGCAGGGATGGGAACACCTACAAGTACATCTGTACTTTTTGCGTTATAGTATTCTGCAGAAAAATCCAGGTGATTATCGAACATTACCGCATCAAACCCCACGTTGGTGGTAGTTTTAGACTCCCATTTAATATCTGTTGGAACAACACTTGTCTGTAATCCGCCCACATACCTTGTATCATTAAAATTATAAACGATACCCTGGTTGATGATTGCCTGGTACAGGTAGTCACCGATCTCCTGGTTGCCTAACTTTCCATAGCTCGCACGAAATTTAAGTAACGAAACAGTCGACTGTGGAACATTCCAAAAATCTTCGCTGCTGATCTTCCAGCCCACCGCTACCGATGGAAAATATCCAAAGCGGTTAGAAGGTGCGAACCTTGAAGATCCATCCCGGCGCAAAGTTGCAGAAACAAGGTAGCGGTCAGAAAAAGCGTAGTTAGCGCGACCAAAATATGAGCTCAAAGTATTTTCAAATTCTGAACCTTTCGAAGACCTGGTAGTACCATTATCAACTACAGGATAGTACGGCAAAGTAAAACCTTGAGAGCTGCTCTGGCGCAGTAAGGCATTCCCCTGGCGATACGACTGTCCGAGCAACAATTGAACAGAATGAAGGCCGAACATTTTATCGTAGTTCAACGTATTTTCTATTGCGGTGTTGGTGTATATCCTTGAGTTGTCACTCAGGCGGGCAATATCCTGGCTAAAAAATTTGCCGAGGTAGAACGCGGGCTGCCAGGTGTAATCACGCGTGGTGGTTTTATCATAACTAAGGCTGGTGCGGAACCGCAAATTGTGTCCGTTGTTTTTCAGCAGTTGAACTTCACCGTAAACATTTCCGAATACGCGATCTACATCTACATAATTTGTGAGGATGCTGTTGATACCAATTCCATTGAGAGAATTTTCTCCATGAAACTCAGAATTAGATCCTCCGAAACCACCAAGGTTTGCCGCATCATACACTGGCATTGTCGGGATAGCGATCACCAGGGAATTAATCAACGGAGGAATTCCACCAAGTAAAATATCGTCCCGGAAAGTGAGGGTATTTTCATGCGAGTGGGTGTAACTGAAAGACTCCCCTATTTTGAAAATTCCTTTTTCCGCAGTTGTATTTATGCGGGCAGTATATCGCTTGTATGTTGGTCCGTTTCCAACGTAGGTTCCTTTATTATCAAAATAATCAAGCGAGAGGTTGTAGGTATTATTTGTGCCACCGCCAGATAAACTTATGTTGTGATTCTGACGATTTCCTGTTTTCAATCCTTCTTTTTGCCAATCAGTGTTGATGTTTTTAACGTAGCCTGGATTTGTTGGATCATTCGCCGGAAACAATGGCTGTCCACCGTTTACACGAGATTCATTATTCAGCAGTTGATACTGTTCACGATTGGTGACCTCTTGTTTTTGCCAAACTTTGTCCCAACCATAGTAGCCATTATAATCTACTTTCATCGGGCTGTTTTTAGCGCCTTGTTTTGTTGTAATGATGATTACGCCGTTTGCCGCTGTGGCGCCATAGATCGCGCCGGCGGAAGCATCTTTCAACACCTGGATAGATTGAATATCGTTCGGACTAAAATCACGAATAGACGTTCCAACCGGAACACCATCCACCACATAAAAAGGTTGCGAGCCACCGAATGTGCTGAAGCCCCGGATGCGTACGCTTGGTGCCGCACCTGGTTGACCATCACTATTTACGGCTACACCTGACGCCCGCCCTTGCAGCAATTGAGAGATGTCGCTGGTTGTATATTTTTTGATGTCGGCAACGTTGACACTCGCGATGGAACCCGTGAGGTCCTTTTTGCGCTGGGTACCATAACCAACCATTACCACTTCATTCATAGTGGACGATACCTGCACGAGGGAAAGGGAAAGGTTTACTTCATTTCCCAGGGAAACTTCCCGGGTTTCAAACCCCACGCTTGAAATTACCAATGATTGCCCGCGAGCGGCATCAACAGCGAAGTTGCCCTGGTTGTCAGTAAGGGTTACTTTTTTTGTTTGCTTAACGGTAATTGTTGCTCCTTCAACCGGCTGATTGGTATTACTCATTACAGTACCGGAGTACCTGGAGGTTTGGGCGATTGCGCTTCCGGGGAGAAGGTGGAAAGCAACCGTTGTTAAAATGCATAACGCATGCATTAGCAGCTTCTGCAGTTGTTTTTTCATATAGCTTTTGTTTTGATTCAGGTTGAAAAATTCGGCGAGGACGTTGATGGGATGTGGGGGGAAATATTCACCAGGCCCACGATTAGGTGTCCCGGTCGGGAACAAGTTTTTTTTGTCTGATAGCAAGCATTTGATCGTGTCGTTTTAAAGTTTAATTGTCATGTAAACAATTATAAAACCGGGCAAAAAAAGGAATTTTGCGGTTCCGGCAAAATCCTGGGTAAAATTTCAATAGCTATACCAAGGTAATAATTAGTTTTATATTTGTCAAGAAAACATTTATTTTTTTTCAGAAATTTTTTTCACATTTCCCCCACACTATTTCACATACTGGCTTGGTACAAAATTTAAAAAACTGGTAAACCCGGCATTGTATCTTTTGGGATCCACCTTGTAATAAAAGGCTCCTTTTTTGGAGTTCAGTTTATCCTTGTCTTTTAGTTTTAGAAGTAGGTTGGTTGACAATAACTTGCGCGTAAAATTCCCCTTATCGAATTCAATATTGTACACACAGGTGTACAGGTTTTGCAACTGCGGGAGCGTAAATTTCGCGGGCAGTAATTCAAACAGTAATGGATGTAAGGCTGCTTTGTACCTGAGTTTTTCTTTTGCCAGTTCAACTATTTTCTGGTGATCAAAGATGAGTTCGGGCAACTGGTTAATGGGGAACCAGACCGGGTGATAATCTTCATTTATCTGCTGCTTATACTTTTGAAAATCGATCAGCGAAAAGTACGCAACGCTGATGGTTCTTTCTACCTCATCACGGTTGGGTTGGGTAAAAGCATGTAACTGTTCCATGTACAAACCATCCAGGCCGGTTAACTCTTTTAACACACGCCCCGCAGCATCTTCAGCACTTTCATGATCTTGCACAAATCCACCAACGAGACTCCATTTTCCTTTGCACGGCTCAAAGCCCCGCTGGATAACGAGCAGTTTAAGTTCCAACCCATCATAACCAAAAATGATACAATCAACGGCAAATAAGAACCGCTTTTGTTGTGAATACCGCCTCATCTTGTGAAAGATATTTTTTATGAATACCGGCCAGATACGTCATCGGGACGAACGAAATTCCGACCGGTATGTGGTGTTTATATTTTACCAGAACTTAACATACAATGCAAAAATGATCAGCAATGTAATTACAACAAGAACCGTGGTTGACGGGCTTAGTTTGAACATCGATTTGTCCAGTTCAAAAGCTTTAGGATTTATTTTTGGACCTGCCAGGCTCACACCGATCATCAGGATCATTGTGAAGAAAAATGCAAGTCCCATACAGATGTGAAATGGAATTTCGAAGCCGCCTTTTCCGTTTGGATATGCTGTGTATAGTAAAGTTTCGTTTCCAAACATGGAAGGTGCTAATTGATTGAATAAAACCGACAACAAAAATCCCGCGATCACACCCACAATTGCAGCCGCCCCGGTTGTACGTTTCCAGAACATTCCCAACAGGAACATCGCGAATACACCCGGACTAATAAAGCCCGTATATTTTTGAATAAAAGTAAATCCGCCCTCTCCCCCGATACCTAAAACGTCTGACCAGGTAAACATAACTGCCAGGATCATCGCGGCAAATACAGCCAGCCT
>JAURWD010000328.1 GCA_030655145.1 Ferruginibacter sp. | reverse complement strand
CAGAGGACTAATGCTGGGAATAGTTAGTGAAACTAGCAACGTCTTTAGTTCACCTCTGCTTTTCCTTTGAAAAATTTACTCATTATTTTTTTTAAATCAAAGTAAAGGCAACGTCTCTCAACGAGCTTGTGCCATGCCGAGGACGTTGTGTAGTATGAAATTTTAGAGCAAAAGCGAAGCAACTCTTTAACCATCCATGCCAGTTAAGCAACTCATACCCCATGACAGCGGAATGTTTTTTATAACAATCACGTGCTGTCGTTGGTTTCCCCTTCCCAGCAGACTCTCTAAATAAGTTTGTGCCATGCCGAGGACGTTGTGCCTAAACCAACGCCATTTTATTGATGAGTTAACAAGGAGATCAAAATTGAATTCCCTACTTTGTATCAGCAATAATTACCTAACAATAAAAAATTTTTATGAGCGAAAAAATGAGTGCCGAAACCAATGCGATCAATTGGTTCGAAATTCCGGTAACAGACATTTCAAGAGCGATAAAATTTTACGAAAGTATTTTTGAAATCAATATGGAAGAATCGGAAATGTCGGGTATGAAGTATGCGATGTTCCCGTTTGATCCTATGAAGGGAAAAATTGCTGGCGGTTTAGCCCAGAGTCCAATGCACACTCCTGGTTCAACAGGTTCAATTGTCTATCTGAATGCAAATCCGGATTTACAAAATGTATTAGACCGTATTGAAAAAGCCGGGGGAAAAATGACAATGCCAAAAACATCTATTGGGCAAAATGGATTTATGGCGTTCTTCACGGATACTGAAGGAAACACGATCGCTCTGCATTCAAACAGTTGATTCGTAACCATTGCAGGGACGCAAAAAACAGTATTGCTAAAATTGCCGCTTGGCGCAAGTGCAACCAACTCTATTTTGCAAATCCGAATTTCGGTTGGGAGTGTACAAAGGATATTTACTCTCCTGATTCCAGCGACATCTCAAACCGCGCTAAAGTTGTGCCGATGCAGCTGCACTTTGCCAGATGCGCTTCTAACTATGATGAATCTTCGCATCAATTTTCCATCACGGTCAAGCAATTTGTAAACTCCCAGGAGCGATCTTTTGCATAACGATCACCATTAAGCCATGGTTGCTTCATCACGCCAACCAATTGTCTTAATTTGCCTTCATGAAAACGACCGGGAACGAAGCTGTTTACCTGCAGATCAAATCAATCTTACAAGAGGCAAGGAGCACCGCATATCGCGCCGTCAATTTTACGATGGTGGTGGCATATTGGGAAATCGGGAAGCGCATTGTCGAAGAAGAACAACTGGGAGCTAAACGAGCCGGGTATGGAACGGCGCTATTGAAAGAATTGTCCAAGAAACTTACCAGGGATTTTGGTAAGGGGTTCACTGAAACTAATCTCAAATATTTCCGGCAGTTTTATATTTGTTTCCCCCCGAAAGCAACCGGTCACGCACTGCGTGACGAATCCCGAAAAAATAGCAATTTGCAGAAAAGTCACGCACTGCGTGGCGAATTATCCTGGACGCACTATCGGCTACTCCTGAAAGTAGAAGATAACGCTGCCCGCGAATTTTATCTCCTGGAATCAATCCAGCAAAACTGGAGTACCAGGGCATTGGAACGACAGGTCAATTCATTGTATTACGAACGCATTATTTCCTCGAAAAATAAACAACCGGTAAAGGCAGAAGCTAAAACCGCCGTGGAGAAACTCTCGCCTGAAGATTTTATAAAAGACCCATACGTGTTGGAGTTTCTTAACCTGCCGTCTAATAGCGGGTTTTTGGAAAAGGACATTGAGAATGGGCTGATAGAAAAATTACAACAATTTTTACTCGAGCTCGGCAAAGGCTTTTCTTTTGTGGCACAACAGAAAAGAATATCCGCCGAAGAAGAACATTTTTACGTCGACCTCGTGTTCTACAACTACATACTAAAATGTTTTGTGCTCATTGATCTTAAACTCGGGAAATTGACTCACCAGGATATCGGCCAGATGGACCTCTACGTTCGCTGGTTCGAGGAAAATGTAAAAGACAAAACTGACAACGCAACCATCGGCATTATTTTGTGCTCTGAAAAGAATGAAACCGTGGTGAAGTATTCAGTACTAAAAAACAGCAAGCAGTTGTTTGCCTCTAAATACAAACTTTACCTGCCAACGGAAAAGGAACTAAAAGATGAACTGGAACGTGAGTTGTTACAATACAATTTGGGAAAAGAAAACGGCTAAATCCTTATCCGGCGTAACTGAATTATAAAAAGTTCAGGTTGTCCATTGTGAAACAATCAAACCACCGGGCGCTTCATTTATGTGAGGAACGCTGAGAATCGAGAAATCGCCCAGTGCTGATCTGTGATAAACGCCCATTTTCAGCCTGGTTTTTGTTCTTTGACACTCAACTAAATTGATTCTTGCATGGCTACTAAAAAACGAGCGCCGGTAAAAGAAATCGCAGCCGCCAAAAAAGAGGAGAAACAAGCGGTAGAAAAAGAACTTCCGGCAAAGGATAATTTTGCCGCCATGGCAAAGTATTTCGAAGAAGAAGGTAAGCCCGAAGACGCAGCCAGGTATTACGAGAAAGCGATTAAAATACACCCAACCGATCGCACGCACTACAACCGCCTGATGATCATTTACGGGAAACAAAAGGACCGCGCAAATGAACTGCGAATAATTGACGCTGGCATAAAAGCGTTTACTGATTTTTATGCGCCATCCACTTCCAACAATACCAACGTGGTCAAGATCAGCAAGAAATTAAACTTCCTCGTCGGGCTAACCGACAAAAAAGGAAAATCCCTCCACGATCCAGAGCCAATTTCAACCTGGAAAAAACGCAAAGAACTCCTCTTGAAAAAATCGAAAAAATAGGCTTCTTGGTCCAGCCAAAGACAAAGCGGTCTATCCGCTATCCCGAAGCAAATTTTTTTTATCCCCATCATCAACTAATCCATCTTTACCTTCCACCTTGAGTTGATCTAAAGTCGAACCCGCCAAAGGACTGAACTACGCTTGCTAAAATCTCCCGGATTCGCCAGTTCCAACAAAAATTTCATGGGTTGGGCGAGCCCCCAATTCTGCATTTGTTTGGCCTCTATAGCGCCTTGAACCACTGAATTGAATAAAATTTTGAGCTGTCTGGATAAATGACCTTTTAAAATATATCTTTGAGGCCATTTTTTTCGTTACCTATCCAACTATGAAGAAACTTGTCCTGTCACTATTGCTGGCACCCTTGTGCGGGTTATACGCCCAATCGGTGGTTGGATTGGTCCAGGACGACGTAGGAAATCCCATAGCTTCCGCCACGATAAGCATCTTTTCCACCTTAGATACCGTTAAGCACCAATCAGTTATCAGCAATGCTGCTGGTAAATTTTCTTTCAACCTGGCCCAGGGTGACTATATCCTTTGCGCAACGAGTGTTGGCTACGCCAGGACCTGCTCTTCACCTGTGCACTTAAAATCACCAAATCGCGAACAAGTCAGTCTCATTCTCGGTCGTAGTTCGGCCGACCTGGATGATATTACAGTTTTTACCCAAAAGCCGCTGGTCGAAATGATGGCCGACAAAATGGTGATCAATGTTTCGGGCACGCTGAACAGCATTGGTAGCTCTGCCCTGGAAGTGTTGCGCAAATCGCCGGGCGTTAATGTTGATAATGAAGACAATATCAGCCTCACGGGCAAAAACGGCGTCTTACTTTTTGTCGACGGACGAATGAGTCCGCTCACGGGACCAGACCTGGTGAATTACTTGTCATCGTTGCAATCTGCTCAACTTGAAACCATAGAACTTATCACGAATCCGTCCGCCAGGTTCGAAGCCGCCGGTAATGGGGGAATCATCAACATCCGGATGAAGAAAAACAAGGCGTTCGGCACCAACGGTACCTTTAATTCGGGTTTTGCAACCAGTCGCTATTCGAAATACACTACCGGATTTTCTGTCAATCATCGCAATAAAAAATTCAACATTTTTGGTTCCTACTATTATGCCACCGGAAAGGCCTTTATGCGCACGAATACTTACCGGAAGCTGGCTGATTCGGTTTTTAATCAATACGCAACCCGGGTGTTTACAGATAAGCCACATAATGTTCAGGCAGGTCTGGATTACTTTATTAACGAC
>JAURWD010000320.1 GCA_030655145.1 Ferruginibacter sp. | reverse complement strand
CGCCCTTTGCCTGTCGCCTGAATAAAGGCAGGTATCATTTCGGGCAGAAAACGTTAACCATCGAAAAATTTTTCCTGGGAGAAAATGCCATTCACGGCCTCATTTACGATGCACCGTTTGACGTCGTGGAACAAGGAACAAATGATGAAGCCGCCTGGGTTGCGATGCGCTTTTCTTACATCGCTGCTGATCCTGGTTATCCATTTAATTATGATTGTACAGTCACGTATAAATTGCAGCAAGATAATAAGCTAACGCTCACTACGGAAGTAATAGACCAGGACAAAGGTTTAATTCCGATGCAGGACGGTTGGCATCCCTATTTTAAGTTTGATACACCCATAGACGAACTGCAACTCGAATTCCAGTCGAAAGAATTAGTTGTGTTTGACGAAGCATTGATTCCGACCGGGCAATTAGAACGCTACGAAGAATTTGGTTCGTTAAAAAAGATCGGCTCATTGGAATTAGATAATTGCTTCACCGTAAACTTTGCTGAATGCCAACCGCTCTGTGTATTGCGTGATGCCGGTAAGAAACTTCAGTTAGAAATTTATCCAACTCACAGTTACCCTTACCTGCAGGTTTATACACCGCCGCATCGTAACAGTATTGCCCTTGAAAATCTCAGTGCAGCGCCTGATACCTTTAATAATTCCATTGGACTCGAGGTATTACAGCCCGGCGAAACCAGGAGCTACACCACAACATATAAAATCACTTCTCTAAGCTAAAAGCATGAACACAATCGCAGAAAATGCCAGGCAACAATTCGCAGAAAATTTCAGCGGAACACCGCGATTGTTTTTTTCTCCCGGACGTATCAACCTCATTGGCGAGCATGTTGATTATAATGATGGCTTTGTAATGCCGGCAGCGATCAATAAAGGCGTCTATTATGCGTTGGCACCTAACGGAACCACTACCCTGAACTTTATCGCCATGGATTTCCAGGAGCGGGCCTCGTTCGATCTGAAAGATGTTGCCGGGAGTGAAGGCTGGAAAAATTATGTATTGAGTGTCGTCAATGAATTTTTATTATTGAAAAAAAATATCGGTGGATTCGATTGCGTTTTCAGTGGTGACATTCCCCGCGGCTCGGGAATGAGCTCATCGGCTGCGGTAGAAGGCGGGCTTGCATATGGAATCAACGAAATGTTCAACCTCGGCCTTGATCGCGTTACACTGGCATTGCTATGCCAACGCGCCGAGCATAATTTTCCAAACGTGAAGTGCGGCATCATGGACCAGTTTGCCAACATGATGGGTAAGAACGGGCATGTCATTCTCCTGGATTGTCAGAGTATCAAGCACCAGTACTTTCCTTTAAAATTAGATGGATATAAGATTGTCCTCATCAATACAAATGTGCACCATTCATTGGCCAGCGGAGAATACAATATTCGCCGGCAACGTTGCGAGGAAGGAATGAGCATTTTGAAAAAGCGCCTTAGCATTCATTCTTTCCGCGAGCTGAAGGAAAGCGATGTGCGTGACGCGAGAGATGAAATGAGTGAGAAGGTTTTTAATTGTTGCTTATTTGTGGTGCAGGAGATTGAGCGTACCCAAAAAGCCGCGATTTTGTTACAGTCAAATGATGTGCAGGCTTTTGGAAAGCTGATGTTTGAAGCCCATGAAGGACTGAGTAAATTGTACGAAGTGAGCTGTAAGGAATTGGACCACCTGGTGGAAATGGCAACGAAATTTGACGCAGTGATCGGCGCGAGGATGATGGGTGGGGGCTTTGGTGGCTGCACCATTAACCTGGTTAAAAATGAGGGAATAGAGTCATTTGTAAATGCGGTTACGCTCGACTACCAACAGAAGTTTCACATCATACCGGAAGCCTACATTGTAGAAACGGGCGATGGTACCCACGAACTAAGTTGAGGATACAAAAATTCAAGCCAGCTACGGTACTTTAAACCCATCGCAAAGAGCGTTACTTACACGCGGATATAGATCTTCTTACGGTCAAGTAACCACGCAAAAAACCACATTAGCAGGATAAAACTAATTGCATACACCAGTGATCCTACACGGGGATCGGAGGGCATGATCGCTTTACAGATATTTTCATAAAACCATCCAAACGGTGAAGTGTATTGCTGTTTACCATTTTCACTGACTTCCGTGGGAATTCTAATGAGTGCCAGCAACCTTGGCAAGGCTCCACTCAACACGAAAATGAACAACGCATTTTTTCCAAACACATCAAAGAAGCGGCTCCAGCTACCCCGCCAGTTTTTAAATTCAATCACATAAACCATCACTGACAATACCAGCAAGGCGAGCCCGGAAGTAAATAAGGTATAGCTACTCGTCCATATTTTTTTATTGATCGGGAAAACCATATCCCAGCAATAGGCAGCAAACAGTAACACACATCCGGCTACAAACAACCCGTTGACCATTTCATGCGTTTTTCCTTTCTGCTGAATGTAGCTGCCGGCAAGGTAACCGAAGATAACTTCGACCACTGCTGCGGCTAAACTCATTAATCCTTCCGGGTCAAACGATACCCCTTCACCTTTATAGATATGTGCTTCACCTACAAGAGCAAGATCGATGCGAGTGCCAAACCATCCACCCAAACTATAAGGATCTGCCGGGTTACCGGCGACGCAAATAAACCAGTAAGCAAGTAGTATAAAACCGCTAATGACAAATGAACCGCGCTGTTTAAAATAGTGAGCGATCACCGCAGCGAAAAAATAACAAAGCGCAATTCGTTGCAACACGCCGAAAATCCGAATCCCCATGATCTTTCCATCGTCCGTAACGTACGACCAGGGCTTAAATGCGATCGCGTCATTCTGCCATTTGATGAATGGGAACCAGTTCAATAATAAACCGATGAAGAAAATGAGGAGCGTGCGTTTTATCACCTTCTTCCAAAACGTAGCTTCACCCGCGGCTTCAAGTCTTGGCAACACAAAGGCCATGGCATTCCCTACCGCGAATAAAAAAAACGGGAACACCAAATCCGTGGGTGTTACACCATGCCAGCCCGCATGTTTCAAAGGATCGTAAATATGACTCCAGGTTCCGGGATTATTCACCAGGATCATCAAAGCCACCGTAGCTCCACGAAAAACGTCGAGAGAATAAAAGCGCTGATTCATAAGCAGGCAAAGGTTTAGCAGGAAGGTAAAACAACTTTTCTACACACGATCGCTCAACTCCAGCCAGCGATTTTCTTTTTCATCCAGCAATTGAATGATCACGTTAATGCGTTCCGCTGATTTCTGTAATTCATCAAAGCCTGGGTTGCCTTCGTTCATGGTTTTTTCCAACGCGGTTTTTTCCGCGGTTAGCGTTGGAATGTCTTTTTCGAGTGCTTCAAATTCGCGTTTTTCTTTAAAGGATAATTTTTGGGTAGTTGTTGTGGTTTGGGCTGGCGGTAAACTTATTTCTGCCGGTTTTGGTTCGGCCTTCATGATCTGGCGTTCATCCGTTAACGTTCCCTTCGCGACGGCTTCCCGGTACTGGGTATAGTTGCCAGGGTAATCACGAATTACGG
>JAURWD010000309.1 GCA_030655145.1 Ferruginibacter sp. | reverse complement strand
AAGATACCTGGAAAGCCATTTCTGCCTCACTGGCACAAACAACCATTGGGAATCCTTTACATGAAAAAGTAAGGATGGGTTCGCTCGCCGGGGAGAGCCAGCGGGCAGAGGTAAAACAGCAGGTCCAAAAATTATTGGCCTCCTCGCAAATCATTTATGGCTCGCTCGATTCTGTGGAATTACTGGATGCCGATGCCAGTAAGGGTGCCTTCATTTCCCCGCTGCTATTGATGAACGAGCGGCCGCTCTCAACAAATGAAGCACATGACATAGAAGCGTTTGGACCTGTTGCTACAATAATGCCTTACAAAGACCTGGGAGAAGCGATCCTCCTTAGCAAAAAAGGAAAAGGCTCACTTTGTAGTTCGATCGTCACAACTGATGAAACCATTGCCCGGGAGTACGTATTGAATGCCGCTACGCATCATGGAAGAATACTTGTTTTGAACCAGGCTTGCGCCAAAGAAAATACTGGTCATGGATCCCCCCTACCATTACTTGTTCACGGTGGTCCGGGCCGCGCCGGGGGCGGAGAAGAAATGGGTGGACTGCGTGGCGTGAAGCATTACCTGCAACGCACGGCTATACAAGGTTCGCCGGCAATGATCACGGCAATAACCAATGTTTACCAGCCACATGCCCCGGGTAAAGATCCCGGTAAGCATCCTTTTACAAAGTTCTACGAAGAGTTACAAATCGGCGATCAGCTGATCACCGAAAAAAGAACCATCATTGCTGAGGATATCAACAAGTTTGCTGACCTGAGTGGTGACCATTTCTATGCGCATATTGCATCAACTGATTTTAATGGTACCATGTTTGAACAACAGGTTGCGCATGGTTACCTGGTCATGAGCATTGCCGCAGGACTGTTTGTGCATGGTTATGAAAAAAATCCCGTGTTATTAAATTATGGAATCGACGAACTTCGGTTTACAAAACCTGTTTATCCCGGCACGGAAATTTATATACGATTTACATGCAGGGAAAAAGTTCCCAGCGATAAGAAAGAGATTACCGATATTGACAAAGGCATTGTGAAGTGGTTGGTAGAAATGCTGGACACGACGCAAGAGCCGGTAGTTGGTGTGGCAACCATTTTAACGATGGTCAAAAAAAAATCCTGACAAAGCAAATAAACAACTCATGATACATCAAATAAAAGATGGGCACGTAAAAACGGAGACTCACCAGGGAATTACGACCATTGAATTTTTTCATCCAAAAGGAAATTCCCTCCCGGGAAAAATTTTGGAAGAACTGGCTAAAGAAATTCATTTTGCCGGCACACATGCAGAAACAAAAGTGATCATTTTGAAGAGTGACGGTGACAGGACTTTTTGTTCAGGTGCCTCGTTTGACGAATTGCAGGAAATAAAAACAGAGTCCGAAGGGCTTCACTTTTTTAGCGGGTTTGCACAGGTGATCAACGCCATGCGCAAATGCCCAAAATTTATTATTGGTCGCATTCATGGAAATTGTGTGGGCGGTGGCGTTGGTCTTGCAGCTTCTGTAGACTATGCGATTGCATTGGACAAGGCAGAAATAAAGTTGAGCGAACTTGCCCTTGGGATCGGACCATTCGTGGTCGGACCCGCGGTAGAAAGAAAAATTGGCGCAGCAGCATTTAGTGCTTTGGCCATTGATGCCGGCAAGTGGCGTAACAGCGACTGGGCCAAACGTAAAGGCCTCTACGCAGAGTTGCATGACAATGTAGAAAATATGGACGAAGCCATTCATGTGCTGGCAAATACCCTTTCTCACTATAATCCCATCGCAATGTCAGAACTTAAAAAAACATTTTGGCATGGTACCGAACATTGGGATGAATTACTGAAGCAACGGGCAGCTATCAGCGGCCGGCTTGTCCTAAGTTCCCATACTAAAAACTTTATTGAGAAATTTAGAATCAGCAACCAACAAGCCAAAGCATCTTAATAACGCGGCTGCTCAGGAGACATGGATTTTCCCCTCACTTTCAATGAAGAAACGGTTCCACTTTTCTGCGATGAGCTTGCAAAGCGCGACGAAAAACTGGGTTTAATAATTGAGCGCTTTGGATACCCGCCATGCTGGAAAAGAGAACCCGGCTTTGAAACGCTGGTATACATCATACTCGAACAACAGGTTTCCTTAGCCTCCGCAAAGGCCGCATACGACAAATTAAAAGAAGTCCTTCCAGTGGTAACGCCGGAGGGATTTTTATTGTTAGATGATGCTACTTTACGGGCGTCCTATTTCAGCAGGCAAAAAATGATCTATACGAGGCACCTTGCCAGCTCGGTGCTGAACAAAACCCTGGATCCGTTGCAATTTCCTTCCATGTCAAATGATGAGATCAGGACTGAATTGACCAAGGTAAAAGGAATCGGTAACTGGACGGTCGATGTGTATCTTATGATGGCGTTGAACAGAACCGATCTATTTCCACTGGGAGATGTGGCGTTGATCAAAAGTTTAAAAGAAACGGAACAGGTTGCAGAAGCGGCCAGCAAAGAAGACCTCGCTTCACTGGCAATGAAATGGGCTCCTTACCAAACAATTGCAGCTTATTTGCTTTGGCATAATTACCTCTGCCTGCGCAAGAAAAAGGACCAGCAGTTGCTGGTCCCCGTTGAATAAAATTACAAATTCTCGTAAGTATAAATGTGATCAATTGGGGTATTTGGCTTTAGTTCGAATACCGGGTTGATCAAACCATCCTTTAAACCGTACACCCAGCCGTGTAGGGCAGGAGCTTGCCGGTTTTTCCAGGCACGTTGTATCACTGAAGTTTTTGCCAGGTTGATCACCTGCTGTTTAACGATCAAATCTACCAATCTCTCCGCTCTCGTTTCCTCTTCTCCTATGGCATCCAATTCTTTTTGGTTGTGGGCGTACACATCTTTGATGTTGCGCAACCACATATTCAATACGTCTTTGTAATCCGCGTTGCCCATTGCAGCCTTAACACCACCACATCCATAGTGGCCGCATACGATCACGTGTTTAACCTGCAAGTGCGTAACAGCATAATCAAGTACCGCAAACAAATTAGTATCTGTGTCAACCACCAGGTTTGCAATATTCCGGTGAACAAAAATTTCACCCGGTTGGGTTCCTGTTATCTGGTTGGCGGGTACGCGGCTGTCGCTACATCCTATCCATAAAAATTCCGGAGTTTGCAGATTGGAAAGGTTTGTAAAATATTCTGGATCAAGCTCTTTTTTTTCGGTTGCCCAGGCTTTGTTGTCAATGAGTAATTTTTCGTATGAATGCATAGCTCTATTTGTTTTTTTGATTGACTAATGGGGTTGGTGAATATAACGAGCTTCAATTGTTTTGAAAACTTGTTACGTAAAAAATAATGGTTTAATTAAGCAACTCAAACTTGAAATTGGTCTCGCCATGCGGCGATCGACGTTGTTCGGTCTAAGCCCAGCTGTGTATGCCACCAAAATATTGGTTGCGAAAAAAATTCATCATAAAACTTCTGGTGCTAAAAAGCTTGTAATGAATTACGATGAATAGATCTTTCAAAGGTTGTCAGGCCCGAAGGAAATTAAGTTATGAAAACATGCACCCCCCTTCAGAATACATGTGGCTCAAGCGATTTCCCGACGGGACTGAATTTAGTTTGCAGGAAATATTGGTTACGGTTTAATGTGATGACTGAACATTGAAATCGTTGTCCAATTTATATTTCTCTTTGAAGCCGACGATCTCATGGGAAATATTTTTTAAAGGCGCCTTGATATCCCGAAACTCTTTTATTATCTCCAGTACATCGAAATCGATATACTTCGTATTTGTAGCGTCTATCACTACCCGTGAGTTGTCGGGAATCTGGTCTAAGGTGTGCCTAATACTTGCTTTGTTGAGAAAAGATACTTCTTCAGATAAATGAATTTTAATCAGGTCTCCCTCTTTGTGTTTGTCTTTGTGGAAGAAATAAGAATTTTTTAAGTTCCCGTGTAACACCGCACCAAAAGCAGCGATGAGTCCTGCAATAACTCCTACTAACAATCCTTCGCCTTTCAGCGGCTTGTAAACCCCGATAAGGTCAATAGCGAGAATCACCCCTACCGTCACAAAAAACGGCACAAACTGGTACTTACCATTGCGGATCATTTGCTGAAATATTTGGAGCTTACATAATTTATACCCGACTAAAAAAAGGATCGCTGCCAGGGATGACAATGGAATTTTATTCAATAAGGTTGGTATCAACACAACGCAAACCAACAACAACAATCCATGCAGTACGGAAGATAATTTCGATTTCGCGCCAGCGTTGATGTTTGCACTACTACGCACGATCACGCTTGTAACCGGCAGCCCGCCGATAAGACCGGCAATGGTGTTCCCGATACCCTGCGCTACGAGTTCGCGGTTCGTGTTTGTCACGTTTCTTTCGGGATCAATGTTGTCAATGGCTTCAATACTTAATAAGGTTTCAAGAGAAGCGATGATCGCGATCATCACACCCGTTACGATCACCTTACTTTCCATTAGGCCAGAGAAATCCGGAAACGTAAAGAAAGTGAAGAACTCAGACACACTGCTCGCCGCTTTGATTTGAACCAGGTGATCGTTTTCAATTGCCAGCGAGCTACCCGTAGCTTTGAAAAGCTCATTCAGGATAACGGAAACAATTACCGCTACCAATGCCCCGGGAATAAACTTGAACCGTTTCTTAAAGAATGGCTTATCCCATACAAGCATCAGTACGATCGAAACGATACAGATGAAAAATACGCCGACATTGATGTGGAGCAGCGGGGTGAAGATCTCATGGAACTCCTCATCTCCAAAGTCAAAAAAGGTGGTGAGATTTCCTCGTTCATTCCGGTCGTAACCGAGCGCATGCGGGATCTGTTTCGCGATGATGAGGATACCAATGCTCGTCAGTAATCCTTTGATAACGCTGGACGGAAAGTAATTGGCAATACCGCCCAGTTTACTGAGACCCATTAAAAGTTGAAGGATACCAGCGATCACAACGGCACACAGGAACAACCTGAAGTCGCCCATGTTTGTAATGGCGGCAAGCACCAGTGCGGCTAAACCCGCTGCAGGACCACTCACACTTAAGTTGGAGCCACTAAGCATCCCGATAACAACACCACCAATGATACCGGAAATGATACCACTAAAAAAAGGTGCTCCCGAAGCCAGGGAAATACCGAGACACAACGGCAACGCTACGAGGAAAACGACGATACTTGACGGAAGGTCATTCTTTAAGTATTTGAAAGACATAACTTGATTGATTTAAACCGAAGGGCTTTGTAGTAATAAATTAAAAACAGGTAAACATCTATGCAGAATCGCACACATTAAATGTCGCGTGGACACTTATTAAGCGTGGCAGCAGCCCAAAAAAGCCACTGCTTAGGAAAGTTGACGAATGCAAATTTGTCAACACATCGATATTACACCGAAAGCAAAAGATGTTTTAAAACTGGTGGATTAAATGGTGCCAACGTTGGGAGGAGGTGTATGAATATCGGCGGAGTGATACACCGGTAGAATTTCTGCATACTGAAAAAATGCAGCGCTGTTTAGAAGAGAAAATTGTGGGGATAAATGATCGTTCTCCCAGAACAGGTTATGGTCTTCATCAATAAGGCGAAAGTTTTTCGTCGCGTTTTTATTGATGTGAACGATCTCCTCGATCATAAGATTGTCCACGAAAAAATAGCGAACAGCTTGCTTGACCGGTAAGAGCTGAAGACTCATCACCAGGATCAATAAGACAGTTATGGTTTGCTTTCCTTTCATGGAAGTGCAAATATATAATTCGCAACCCAGCTATCCCATACCTGTTAAAACTATTAACAATTTTATGACAGAAACATGAATGAGTTGGGGCTAAATATTCAAGCCACCGCAAACGCTTATCACCTGTCCGGTAATGTAGCTGCTGGAGTCGGCGGCGAGGAAAAGAGAAAGGTTTGCAATGTCATTAGTTGAGCCAAATCTTCCCAACGGGATACCTGCCTTATATTTTGCCGCACCGTCTCCTTCTTTAAGGTAGCCAGTCATGTCGGTTTCAACAAAGCCCGGTGCGATGGCGTTGCAACGGATGTTGCGGCTGCCCAGTTCTTTTGCAATGCTTTTTGTAAAGCCAATTACACCAGCCTTACTCGCTGCGTAACTGCTTTGTCCTGCGTTACCCATCTCTCCGATTACACTGCTCATGTTGATGATACTACCGGACTTTGCTTTCATCATGGGCTTTATGACCTGCTTGGTCATATTGAAGACACTTTTCAGGTTCGTCTGCATTACATCATCCCACTGCTCAGGCGTCATGCGCAGCAGGAGATTATCTTTTGAGATACCGGCATTATTCACACAGATATCTATTTGCCCAAAATCTTTAAGTACTTCATTCACCAGGGTTTCACAGGCTGCATAATCACCCGCATTCACCTGGTAACCTTTAGCTTTAACACCCAGCGCCACCAGTCTTGCTTCAAGAGCGGCAGACCTTTCGGCACTGCTATCGCTCACATAGGTAAAAGCGATATTGGCACCTTCCTCTGCAAATTTGATGGCTATTCCTTCACCAATACCCCTGGCCGCTCCCGTTATAATTGCAGTTTTGTTCGCAAGTGATTTCATGCTTGTTTGTTAAGTAGAAAGATAAAACGTTACTGCAAATAAAATAAATTTATAGATTACCTGCACGATTATAAAATGGGCTCCCATAAGGAGTATTGCTTTAAAGATTGACCACCACCATTTATCTGCATAAAAACGCCGCATAGCAATTGCAGAAAATATCCCAAGCACCCCATAAATAAATATGCCAACGCCAGAGTCGGACATGCGACTTGCCGTGGCTGGAGTCAATACACCAATGCCCGTTACCAGTAACGGCGCGAGGAAAAAGCCTATCATCAAATAAAACGCGTTCAACTCTGTCGACACAATCAAATGGTCAAAGAAAAAACGTTTTTTTCTCAAAGAAAGTAACCAACACACCACTGCAGTGAGCGGAAGAAGGATCAGCAACAGGATCTTGGAAATTGTGGCCGACTTTTTATTAAAGGTTTCACCAAGTTTGTTTAAGGCTGGGATGGTTTTAATCACCGAATCGGTGTACAAAAATTTAGCCTTCCGATCTGCTCTTTCACCATTTGTTACCGATGGATATTGTTGATTGATACTGGTTAAAAGGCTGTCTGTGTTGACCCCTGTTTGCCGGGTTATCATTCTACTTGCGACCTTTCCTTGCAAGTAAAACTGGAAGGGCATATTTAACCCCGAAAAAATTGGAAAGATGAGGTACAGCACTACCAGCAACATGAATAGCGGGAGCGGCTTGAAATATTTTTTGCGGAGCCCATTGCAATAATCTAAAGACAACCGTCCGGGCCGGGTGAAAACAGTACGGAGCGTTGTAAAAAATGTTCCTTCGAAATGGGTTATAAAATGAAAAGCATCTTCAAAAAAATGGGGGATTGATTTGTCGTGGTCAGCATAAATTTTTTCACCGCACTGGTTACAAAATTTACCTTCAAACCGGTTGCCACAGTTTTTACAGGTAGCCGGTTTATCAATCATGTACCAGCATTGATTTTAGAGAAAGAATTTCTTCCAGCATGTCGCGTTCGTTACTTAGCCTTGGTACTTTATGCTGGCCGCCAAGTTTTCCTTTGGTGCGAAGCCATTCTGTAAAAGTGCCCTTGGGTAGTGCCCGTACAATAGGTGGTCTTAACGCAATGTTCTTGTGTCGTTTGGCTTCGTAATCGCTATTGTTGTTCTTAAGTGCGGTATCGAGTTCCAGAACAAAACGATTGAGGTCTTCCGGGTCGGTTTCAAATTCGATCAGCCATTCGTGCGCCCCATTACTTTTCTCACTAAAATATACAGGGGCTGCTGTATAATCGTTCACGATGACGCCACATTTCTCAGCAGCGATGGCGATGGCCTGGTCGCTATTATCGACTATAACCTCTTCCCCAAAAGCATTCATATAATGTTTGAGCCTGCCCGAGACCTTGATCTTGTAGGGATTCAGGGACGTGAACTGAACTGTGTCTCCAACCAGGTATCTCCACAAGCCACCTGTGGTACTCACTACCAGCGCATAATTTTTTCCTACCTGCACCTTATTTAAACCCACCGTTTGAGGGTGCTCTTTACCATATTCTTCTACCGGCATAAACTCGTAGAAAATACCATGCTCCGTAAACAATAACATACCTACGTCATCCGGACTCTGTTGCCCTGCAAAGAAACCTTCGCTGGCATTATATATCTCAAGGTAGTTAACCTTGCCGCCGAATATTTTGTCGAACTGCTCACGGTAAGGCACAAACGAAACGCCGCCATTGATATATAATTCCAGGTTCGGCCAAACTTCTTTTATGGTTGATTTTCCTTTTATTTCCAAAATTCTTTTGAGTAAGAGCAATGTCCAGGTAGGAACACCGGCAAGAGAGGTTACATTTTCTTCAGCGGTCACGCGTGCGAGTTGTTCGATCTTCGTTTCCCACTCGTCCAGCAGCGCAATCCGTAACTCGGGTGTTCTTAACCATTGTCCCCAGAAGGGTGTATTCTGCATCAGCACGGCACTGAGATCGCCGTACTGGATGTCTTCGTTCATTTTATTAAGCTGGTGACTTCCACCAATCACCAGGCCCTTGCCGGTTAGGAGGTCACTGCCCGGAAAATTATTGTAATACGTGGTCAAAACATCTTTTGACGCTTTGAAATGATTGTCTTGCAAGCTTTCCTCGCTGATGGGAATGAACTTGCTTTTTGCAGAAGTTGTACCGCTGCTTTTTGCAAACCAGTTGATGGGGGTGTTCCATAAGATATTTGGTTCACCTTCCATCATCCGAAGAATGTATGGCTTAATGTCATCATACTCGTGTATGGGAACATTACGTTTAAATTCTTTGAGAGTAAACAGTTTAGAGAAGCGATACTTTTTTCCAAACTCGGTGTATTGAGCTGCTGTTACCAGTTCCTGTAAAACTTCCCGTTGCACTGCTACCGGGTGACGGCTCCAGTTCTCGATGCGCCAAAAGCGCATCCGGGCAATTCGTGATATGGCGGGGGACAGTAATTTCATTACTAGTTGGCAAAATACAGAATACTACTGAAGATAAAAAGCCTCCCCCTATTTAGGAAAACTGCGTGTATACCAGGCAGTTAAAGAAATGCTGCTGGTTTTAAGCTGGCTTCTTGCGCTGTTGGGTTACGGGTAGCCTTTAAAAAATGAGGAGAATTATGCAGGTACGATAACCCGATTTAATAGATGTCAATGACTATAAGTTGAAATTTTCCGGCTGGGGCGTATCAGCCAGCGGCGAAATTTCATCAACATCCGTATTTCTTGTTTGCCTGTGGAGCAGGTAGTCTTTTCGTTTCAATTCAAAATTGCGTCCCAGGTACAGGCGTCGCACTTGTTCATCATCAGCGAGTTCTTCCGCTGTGCCGTGTTTAAAGATTTTGCCATCAATTAAGAGGTAGGCCCGATCACAGATGGAGAGGGTTTCATTTACATTATGATCGGTTATGAGGATTCCGATATTTTTAAATTTAAGCCGGGCAATGATTTCCTGGATGTCTTCTACTGCAATTGGATCCACGCCGGCAAAAGGTTCATCTAGCAATACGAACTTTGGATCTACTGCAAGTGCCCGGGCAATTTCTGTTCTTCGGCGTTCACCCCCACTCAGGGTATCGCCGTTATTTTTTCGCACATGGGTTAAATGAAATTCTTCCAGCAGGCTCTCTAATTTTTCGCGTTGACCTCGCTTATCCAGTTTCGTCATTTCCAAAACTGCGGTGATGTTATCTTCCACGCTGAGTTTACGAAAAACACTCGCCTCCTGCGGAAGATAGCCTATCCCCATCTTCGCCCGCTTATACATAGGTAGCTTGGTAATATTCTGATCATTCAAAAACACTTCTCCTTCATCTGGTTTCACCAGACCCACAACCTGGTAAAAAGAAGTTGTTTTACCCGCGCCATTCGGCCCAAGCAGTCCAACAATTTCACCTTGCTGCACATTGAAGGAAACCTTATTAACCACCGTTCTACTTCCGTAGACTTTCACCAGGTCTTTTGTATGTATCATCAAACTCATGAATTGTAAAAATAAGTGATCTGGAATTATCTGCTGGCAGTCGCTGGTTATTTAACAAACAGCGATGCTCCTTTAGATTCATCGTTCCCGCAAGCTGTGCGAACTCTAATTAAACCCGTTTAACACCGGATTTTTTCTTTTTACAGTTTATCTTCGCAACCATTTACCAAATATGAAAGTTACAGACCATATAGCGCAGGCAAAGGATACCCTGGTATCATTCGAGGTGCTGCCACCGTTGAAAGGCAAAACAATTCAGTCGATCTATGATCATTTGGATCCACTCATGGAGTTTAAGCCATCGTTCATTAATGTGACCTACCATCGAAGTGAAACCATGTTTAAGAAAAAAGCGGATGGCACTTTTGAAAGAGTAGAAGTGCGTAAACGTCCGGGTACTGTGGCGATCTGTGCAGCTATCAAAAATCATTATAACATTGATACGGTTCCCCACCTCATCTGTGGTGGGTTTTCCAAAAGAGTAACCGAAGACGCCTTGATAGATCTGAATTTTCTAGGCATTGATAATGTGCTGGTGCTTCGCGGTGATGCTGCAAAAAATGAAACTAATTTTGAACCCGAGCCAGACGGCCACGCATATGCTGTCGATTTGTTGAAACAGGTGGTTGATTTGAAGAACGGCATTTACCAGGAAGAGGATATCAAGAACGGGGGCAAACCGGATTTCTGTATCGGAACAGCTGGCTATCCTGAGAAACACTTTGAAGCTCCAAACCTGCAGACCGACCTCTTGCACCTTAAGAGCAAGGTTGATTCCGGTGCGGATTATATCATGACGCAAATGTTTTTCGACAATAATAAATTTTACCAGTTTGTGAAGGATTGCAGGGCGATTGGTATCGACGTTCCCATCATCCCAGGCTTAAAGCCACTTACCAATAAAAAACAACTGACCATTCTCCCAAAGATCTTTCATGTTGATATTCCGGCCGATCTTTCCGATGCTGTCATGAAGGCAAAGACCGACCAGGATGTAGAACAAATAGGAACGGAATGGCTGGTGCAACAATCAAAAGAATTAAAGGCTTTCGGAGTTCCTGTATTGCACTATTACACGTTGGGCAAACCAAAAGTTATTTATAATACTGTAAAAGAAATAAGGTAGCAGGTTACAATCATTTAAACCTCGTTTACATAAAACGAAAGAGGAGAAAAAACTAAGTGTTGCTTAGCTTTTTCTCCTCTTCTATATAGAATCTATCCTTCTACTTTCGTTCTATCTTCCGCCCAGGGGAATACCAACTGAAAAACTCAGTGTACGGTATTTGTTTTTATCATCCACAGAATTATTCTGCTCAGTGCTGTTAATTTTAGCAAGACCAAGGCCATAATTTGCTTTCAAAATTAACTTGCCGAAATCGACACCACCGCCGAAGTTTAAACCAAAATCAAAACGCTTCAACCTGTCATAAGCCGCGCCTTCCTGTGGTGTAGTTGTTGGATCATCGTCATTGAATTTGATGTCATTCGATCCACTGGCAGTGAGGGGACCAAACTTACTGTCAAACTTAGAAGTTCCGCCAATCCCGATCGCTGCATAAGGGCCACCATGAATAAATACATTCGATTTAGAGGTTGTGCCGATTGGAAATTTAACAACTGCATTTAAAGGCACTTCAATGTACAATGGGTTAAATTTCGCCTTGATGTAATCTGCTCCATTGTTGTAATAAGATTCGGCTTTCGAACCTCTACCTGTGAGGAGTGCACCTGTCTCCAGGTCAAATACATCTGATAAACCAAACCGTCCGAGTACACCGGCGTTAAAGGTTGGGAGAATATTGTTTTTTTCTGTTTCACCACTTTTTGTTTCAGTGATGTTAGCGAGGTTCAATCCACCCTGGACATAGAACTGTGCCTTGGTGCACATAACCATTCCAGTTAGTAGCGACACCGCAATCATTTTCTTCATAATCATAAAATTAAATTTTGACGTTAGAAATAAGTCAATAGCAGTCAGAGGTTTTAGAGCTATTGCTGTTTCAAAAGCCTTTTAAACAAAAAGCCTGCCATCGCAAAGCGGGGCAGGCTTGAAAAAACGAATGTTATGAGCTTATTGTAATAACGATTGAAATACCGCTTCATTAATTTTAACAGGATATTTTCTTTTCAAAGCAGCTATCCACTTGTCTTCGATAGCAGCCTGGTAGTCATTGATAACGAGGCCACGGGCTTCTTCGAATGATCGTTGCTGGTTCGCGGGGAACAATCTCAACACTTTAATAAAACTTGTGGTGTTATCTCCGCTGTTAACTACGGGCTTTGTAATTACTCCTTCACGCACACTAACACCCTCGGGTAGTTGCAGTTGTGCAATTTCATAGCGACCAGAATCAGCCTGCACGCGGCCATCGCTTTCCTCAGCCAGGAGCCGCCAGTTCTTACCTTTTTCAATTGCTTCGATCGCTGACGCAGCGATCTTTTCATCCGTGCAATTAAATAATAAAATGTCCGCGCTTTCAGCCCACATATATTTCGAACGATTCGCGTTGTAATACTGTTTCAACCCGATGCTGTCATTCGATGCCCTGGACCATACCTGGCGTTCCATGATCTCAAATAACATATTTCCCTCTTTGAATTCCTGCATCTGTTGCCTGAACTCTTTATTGTATTCTTCCAGGTGATTCCTGTAATAATCGGTGGCAGAGGTCGAAATAAATTT
>JAURWD010000101.1 GCA_030655145.1 Ferruginibacter sp. | reverse complement strand
CCTTTAGTCCGGCCCAATTGCATGAATTTGGCCTGTACGTTGGCGACCAGTGGTACTGCTTAACATCAAAAGAGGGAACATTTTCTACCGATCCGATCGGTATCCTGGATGTCACCATTTTGCAGGATAATATCCTTGACCCCATACTGGGAATCAAAGACCAGCGCACGGATAAGCGCATTGATTTTGTAGGAGGTATTCGCGGGGTGGGTGAATTACAGAAACGTGTTGACAGTGGTGAAATGGCCCTCGCGGTCAGCCTGCACCCGGTAAGTATCCAGCAGTTGTTCGACATTGCAGACAGCGGTAACGTAATGCCGCCGAAAAGCACCTGGTTCGAGCCAAAATTGCGGGACGGTTTATTGACCCACCTGATCGATTAAGACCTTTGGTTACAGGCAATCTTCCCAAAACTGGCATTGTTATCGCTAACAGTTAAAGAAATTTTTATACAATGAAAGCATTGATTTCCGCTTTTGCGGGTATTATTTTCCTTTTTTCCACACTTAGCGGCTATAGTCAAACAGCTAAGGAACTGCAGGAAACTGCCCGCTCCTTTATGCAACAGGGTGATTTTTCTAACGCTGGCCTCGTGCTTAGCCGGGCCACAGCGCTTGACCCGCAAAACGTGGAGATCATCAAGGACCTGGCCATCAACTATCAACTCCAAAAAGACAATAAGAAAGCGCTGGAAGCTATCAAACCGATTATTGAGCGGGAAGATGCCGATGACCAGAGTTTCCAGATCGCTGGTGACATCTATTATAAATTAGGTGAACCGAAGGAGGCTGAAAAGGTGTATCGCCGGGGATTGAAAAAATATCCCGCCAGTGGAATTATAAATAATGAACTAGGTGAATTATTGTGGAAGCAACGGGATTACGAAGCCATTAAATACTGGGAGAAAGGAATTGAAATGGAACCTAATTATTCGAAGAATTATTATAACGCCTGTAAGTTCTACTATTTTACAACGGATAAGGTTTGGAGCATTGTGTATGGTGAAACCTTCATCAACATGGAACCACTGAATGCCCGCACACCTGAAATAAAATCTATCCTGCTCGAGAGTTATAAGAAATTATTTATTGATACGGATTACAGCAAGGATAATAAAGAGAAGAACAGGTTTACCGATGCGTTTTTGCAAGTGATCAAAAAACAAAACAATGTAGCCACCTCGGGCCTGAATCCCGAAAGTCTGACCATGATCCGCACCCGGTTTATACTTGATTGGTATAATAATTACGCGACGCTGTTCCCAAATAAATTATTCGATCTCCAACGCCAGTTGCTGCAGGAAGGAATTTTTGAAGCCTATAATCAATGGATCTTTGGCATCACGCAAAACCTTGCAACTTATCAAACCTGGACCGCTACTCACTCGGAGCAAAACAACGAGTTTAGCCGCTTTCAGAAAGGCCGCATTTATAAAGTTCCAACCGGACAATATTATCGCATTGAAAAAGTAACAAAGAAATAATCAATGTTTAAACATTAATTATTATGTTTTTATTACCTTTGTTCTCAACCTTAAAAAAATTATCATGAAAAAGATTCTATTTTCTTTTGCCGTTATAGCTGGATTAGCCGCTTGTAACAACAATGCCCCTGAGGCAGATAAAGCTGCAACCGGGGAGCAGGAAGCTGCAGCTACTGTCGAAGGAACTACTTACGCCCTTGATACCACTAGTTTAATTACCTGGTATGCGACAAAGGCCAATGGCGCCCACACTGGCATCTTCAAAGTGCGTGAAGGAAGTGTTGCTGAGAAAGATGGTAATCTCACCGGGGGAAGTTTCACGATCGATGTTACTTCTATCGCTAACCAGGACCTGGTTTCAGATACCGCTAATAAAAATAAACTCGAAGGTCATTTGAAAAGTCCTGACTTTTTTGACATTGCAAAATATCCAACCGCAAAATTCGAGATCACAGCTGTTGAACCATTTAAGTATGACAGCGTTGCCAACAAAGACCTGGTAATGAAAGATGCTACGCATACGATCAAAGGAAACCTTACTTTGAAAGACAGCACAAAAAACATCAGTTTCCCGGCAAAAGTTGCGCTTAATGGCGATCAGTTGACTGCCCGGGCAGATTTTAATATAGATCGTACAGACTGGGGGCTTAACTACAAAGGACCTAACAACCCGGCTGACTGGTTTATCCGTAAAAATGTGAACCTGAAGCTCGATATCAAAGCCTCGAAAAAATAGTTTGAAGCATATTCTTTTTAAGCCATCCCGTTAAATTGGGATGGCTTTTTTATTTATCTTAGATACCTGCAACGCTCTCTAAACCACAAAACCAGGCTTCAACACCAGGTGCAACATGCAGAATGGATCCTAGTACTAATTTGAATGATTGCATATGAATGAACAATCCAGGATTTTCGATTTTCTACAATACCAGTTGGACAAGTTTCCGAAACCTACGATGCTTTGTGGCAAGGAACATGGAGCATGGAAGTCGTACAGCACCCAGGAGGTGAAGGAACTGGTAGACAAGCTGAGTGCAGGTTTGCTGCGCCTCGGGCTTGGTGCAAATGATTTTACTGTCGAGAACCAGGATAAAATTGCGCTCATCAGTAAGAACAGGTGTGAGTGGCTGATGCTTGACCTGGCATGTCAACAGATCGGGGCGATCCTTTGTCCCATCTACCCTACCACCAATGTTAACGAGCTCCAGTTTATTTTTAATGATTCCCAGGTAAAACTCGCGTTCATTTCCGGGGAAGAGATCTTTGAAAAGGTGTCCGACATCAGGGCACAGGTTCCTTCCCTGCGGGAAGTGTACTCCTTCGATGAAATTCCGGGCCCGGTGTATTGGAGGGAGATCCTTGCAGGTTCCGGTCCGGATGACCTCAGGAACTTGGAGACGATTAAACAATCGATCCTGCCACATCATTGCGCCACCATCATTTATACGTCCGGCACTACCGGCACACCAAAAGGTGTAATGCTCAGCCACCGCAACATCGTGAGTAACGTGCTGAATTCGGTAGCAAGCTTCCCCTTCAATGAAAATACAAATGGCAAGGCATTGAGCTTTCTTCCCCTCAACCACATTTTTGAAAGGATGGTTTCTTATATCTACATCCACAGTGGCCTGTCAATCTATTACGCCGAAAGCCTCGAAACAATTGCTGAAAATCTAAAAGAAGTACAGCCGGAGATATTCTGCACCGTGCCGCGCTTACTGGAGAAAGTATACGATAAGATCATGGCCAAGGGAACGGAGCTAACCGGTATAAAGAAGAAGTTATTTGATTGGGCGGTTGAGCTGGGGAACAAATACGACAATAATAAGAGCCAGGGAATCGGTTATACTTTGCAACTGGCGCTCGCCAATAAACTCATATTTAGTAAATGGCGGGAAGCGCTGGGCAACAATATCCGGTACATCATTACCGGTGGTGCAGCTTGCCAGGTACGGCTGATCAGGATCTTTACCGCAGCGAAAATCCCGATCTTCGAAGGTTATGGCCCTACGGAGAACAGCCCGGTGATCAGTGTGAATTGCCGCCACAAGGGCGGAACTAAATTTGGAACGGTAGGCCCCGTATTGAAAGGGCAGGAAGTAAAGCTGGAGCCTGATGGGGAGATTTGTGTGAAGGGTCCGAGTGTGATGATGGGTTATTACAAGCGCCCTGATTTAACCGCCGAAACCCTCATTGATGGTTGGCTGCACACAGGCGATATCGGTATGATGGAAGATGGCAAATACCTGAAGATCACAGATCGCAAAAAGGAACTCTTTAAAACCAGCGGCGGAAAATATGTGGCACCTCAACCCATTGAGAATCGTATGAAGGAATCACCCTTTGTTGAGCAAATGATGGTGGTAGGAGCCGATCAAAAGTTTGTGGGTGCCTTGATCGTACCATCGATGCCTAACCTGAAAGAGTGGATGCGGCTCAAGGAAATCACTTTTACCACAAATGAAGATGCGATCCATAACCCGAAAGTTTTAGAGCTTTATCGCGAACTGATCGACAGTTTCAATAAGTTCTTCAACCAGGTGGAGCAGGTGAAGCGCTTCGAATTACTACCACACGAATGGACGATCGACAGCGGCGAGCTTACGCCAACGTTGAAGCTAAAACGGAAAGTAATTATGGAGAAATACCGCGACGTGTTGGGCAGGATCTACAACAAATAAATTATACCGGGCATTTTTCGTGGTAATTGATCAGTTCGATAGGTGTTTTTTCAAACTCGTACCCGGCATATTTCACTACGATCTCATCAAGCACCGCATCGATCTCTTCCACTGTTTTCAAGGTTACCAATTGAAAGCGGTAATCTTTAATTCCCGGCAACCCTTTGAGGTAATTGGCATAATGGCGGCGCATTTCAAAAATGCCGACAACCGGCCCCTTCCACTCGTAAGATTTATGCAGGTGCTTTTTACAAACTTCTACCCGATCCTCAATGGTGGGTGCAGGTAACATATCCCCGGTAGCCATATAATGCTTGATCTCGTCAAAGATCCACGGGTATCCAATGGCGGCACGGCCGATCATAATTCCGTCAATGCCATACCTGTTTTTGTACTCTAATGCTTTTTGAGGGCTGTCAATATCTCCATTTCCGAAGATGGGCATCCGGATGCGTGGATTGTTTTTCACTTTACCAATGAGCGTCCAATCTGCTTCACCCTTGTACATCTGCGTCCGCGTGCGGCCATGAATGGCGAGGGCTTTAATGCCGACATCCTGAAGGCGTTCCGCCACTTCTTCAATATTGCGTGTATTGTCATCCCAGCCCAGGCGGGTCTTCACCGTTACAGGTAATGAAGTAGATTTTACCACGGCCGAAGTCAGCCGTACCATCAGGTCGATGTCTTTTAGCACGCCGGCGCCGGCGCCTTTTAGTGCCACCTTTTTTACCGGGCAACCAAAGTTGATGTCTAACAGGTCGGGATTGGTTACATCTACTATTTTCGCGGCCAGCGACAAACTTTCTTCATCTCCTCCGAAAATTTGAATGCCTACCGGCTTTTCGTAATCGAAAATGTCCAGCTTTTTACGGCTCTTGATCGCATCGCGGATCAGGCCTTCACTGCTGATAAATTCAGTGTACATCAGGTCTGCACCTTTGTCTTTACACACGGCCCGAAACGGCGGATCACTCACATCCTCCATGGGAGCGAGCAAGAGTGGAAATTCGGGCAATTCTATGTTACCGATGGTAGGCATATCTTATTACAATAAATTAATCGCACCGTAGTTTATTAAAGGGAAACCTGCCGCAGCGGGGATGATAAACTAAGAGGCGTATAGTTTTTGGCTGTAAATTTACGCACTTATAAGCAAACACTATGGCTCACCTAGCGACGAAGCGTTTTAATTACTGGAGCCAGTTGGGCATACTTACCGCTTTTTGTGGTGCAGGTTTGATGATCGGCGGCGTAATCAGCCTGATTCCCCTGATTGGTAAAATAGATTTTAGCAATATGGGGTCAGGAACCAAATGGATGGACGATTTCCTGGTTCCGCAAAATGCTGGCCGACTGCGCTGGATGCAATTCATTTCTACCCTGTTCCTGTTTTTTATTCCACCTGCCGTATACGCGCTGATTTGCCATAAAAAAGCATTTCAACACCTGGGCTTCAATTCCCAGCTGAACTTTCCCCAGGTACTGGTGGTTTTGTTCGTGATGCTTGCGGCGTTCCCGGTGGTTAGCGCACTGCAGGAACTTACTGAAATGTTGCCCTGGTCAAAAGCTACACTCCTGAAATTTAAAGAAGCAGAAATTGCTTATAACAAACAGGTAGCGGTAATTGCCCGGATGGACAATTTTGGTGATTACCTGTTGTCTGTTTTGGTAATTGCGTTTTTACCGGCAGTATTTGAAGAAACGCTGTTTAGGGGTGGAATTCAGAATCTTTTCTCGCGGTGGTTTAAGATGCCCATTTTGGCGATCATTTTAACCTCTATAGTTTTTAGCGCCATACATTTATCCTATCTCGGTTTCTTAAGCCGGTTTGCGCTGGGTTTCGTGCTGGGATGGTTTTATTATCGCACGGGAAATATCTGGTTAAGTATTTTCGGACATTTCGTTAATAACGGCGTTGCTGTTACCGTGCTGTATTTTTCATCCAAACCCGGCCAAGCTGTTGATCCCACAAAAATTGACGATAGGTTCCCGCTGATATATGGACTAGTTGGGCTGGCTGCTATTTATGGATTGTCCCTGCTATTTGAAAAAGCCAGCGGTAAACTCATTGATCAGCCAGGCGAAGAGGTTAAAATGCCTGGTGTGCAGTACACTACTAACCCGTTTGAAAATGATCCGCTCCTCAAAGAAAATAATGCATAATCCTTCCTGATGGCTTTAAATAAAGAGACATTTCGCCTTCGGGCCCTGACTTCCCTCGTGTTCGTTGCTGTAATGCTGGTGGGTTTATTGGTGAATGAATGGACTTTCCTCGCCCTGTTCACGCTCATTCATTTTGGTTGCTGGTATGAATTTATCAAACTGCTGAAAAGGATATATGTAACCAGGTTTTTCCCCTACCTCTTTACAGGTCTCGTTTACATCACGATGCCCATACTAATGCTGGTTGATCTGCGTACCACGCTCTTCGATTTAAGGGGACTGGGAAAAGATTTTAGTTTTGGGGTTACCATTCCATTGTTGATCATTTGCAGCATTTGGGTGAATGATACCATGGCTTACCTCGTGGGTTCTTTTATCGGGAAGACTCCTTTTTCTAAAATTTCGCCGAAGAAGACCTGGGAAGGCACGATGGGAGGAGCGATTCTCTGCGTGGTTGCTATTGGATTTATTTTCCCGTTGATCGCGGAGCGATTTTTCGTTCCGTTGGAACACCGCTACACCTATTTCATCATCGCGGGAATCTGCGCTGTTTTTGGAACCCTTGGAGATCTGTTGGAAAGCAAACTCAAACGCATGGCGAGTGTGAAGGACAGCGGGAACATCATGCCCGGGCACGGAGGTTTTCTTGACCGCTTTGATTCACTGCTGGTAGCCACTCCGTTTGTATGGCTGTACCTGGAATTTTTTGTGTAACCAATTGGCTTGCACCTTACCTGTCGAAGCTTATCTTTGGCCTTTCAATCAACATCATGACAATACATAGAGAAGGATATAAAAGTATTGCTATCGGCGCCATGATCTTTGGGGCGATCAACCTGATCTTCTTTTATTTTTTAAGCGCCAGCCTTCCGGTTCTTGGATGGATCATCTTCTTCGCGACGCTTGGCCTGCTGATATTTCTCATTTCTTTTTTCAGGATACCTGACAGGAAACTCACGCTAAGTGACACAGCTATTGTCGCCCCCGCTGACGGTAAAGTGGTAGTGATTGAAGAGGTGGTTGACCCCGAATATTTTAAAGACAAGCGATTACAGGTTTCAATTTTTATGAGTCCTTTGAATGTGCATGTAAACAGAAGTCCGCTCGACGGGGAAGTGGTGTACAACAAATACCATAAAGGAAAATATCTCGTGGCCTGGCATCCAAAATCTTCAACTGAAAACGAACGTCATTCAGTTGTAATTAAAAAGGGAAACAATGAGGTGTTGGTAAAACAAATTGCCGGCGCCCTCGCCAAAAGAATCATCAATTACATGCAGGTTGGCCAGAAAGTTAACCAGGCAAGCGAAATGGGTTTCATAAAATTTGGTAGCCGGGTCGACCTGTTGTTACCCATCGGCACCAAGGTGAATGTAGAACTCAACCAGATGGTGCAAGGTGGTGTGACTGTTGTGGCGACCATCTCAGCTTAGATTTCCTCTTTTCAACTTGTTAAAAAACGTCCAGCGCCTTTGACAATTGTAATATTGGACTTATATTCACGTTAATTAAACACACTAAAACTTCGATTATGAAAAAAGTATTTTTGTTGGCAGTTGCAGGTTTAATGATCACAGGCGTAAGTATGGCTGACACCGGCAAGAAAAAGAAAAAATGTGCAAAAGGTAAAAGCTGCTGCTCAAAGTCGACTGAAGAATCTACAGCTAAAGAAAAATCGAAAACTGCTAAACTGTAAAAGCACTTCGTAAGATCATATAAAAAAACCTTCCAAACGGGAGGTTTTTTTATTGTCGCAAAGTTCTAAAATATAGCCTCGAGTTCTTTTAAATGGGTGATGGTATAGGTTGGTTTCAACTCGGTTTGTTTGTTGATGTGGTTAACAAATACTGAATCCATCCCGGCATTGATGGCTCCGATGATATCAGCGTCGAGGTTATCGCCCAGCATGATACTGTCGGTAAAACTTGCTCCTGCTTTCGTTACGGCATAATGAAATATTTCTTTCTTAGGTTTCAGGCTGTTGCTTGATTCTGAGGTGATCACTTGTTTAAAGAAATTTCCCAGCCCGCTGCTATTGAGTTTGTTCCATTGCACTTTCTCAAAGCCGTTGGTTATTAAATGCAGGTGATAACCTTTATTCTCGAGGTACTGCAATATTTCAATGGTGTGAGGAAATAACAACTTCTGCGTTGGTAGCGTTTCTAAAAATTTCTTGCCCATGTCTCTTGCAAGTTGCTCATCGCCGATCTTAAACTCGAGCAAGGTGCGCCACATTCTTTTCCATTTTAGATCATCGCTGGTAATGAATCCTTTCATGTATCGATCCCAGAGAATCTCATTGTGGTGGAGATAGTGGAGGTAGAAGGCATCAAAAGGAAGCACACCTTTTTTATCCAATTCAAACCAGCCATAAATTTCTGCGAGCGCAACCTTTGCATTGGCATCAAAATCCCAAAGGGTATGATCGAGATCAAAAAAAAGATGTTTGTATTTCATATGCGGAACCCAGCCTCGGCGGCCTTTTTTGTATTATTGTATTAATCTTGCAAATTACACCAAGCGGCTTAATATGGAACGTCAAAACCCGGGGGATAGTACAACAGAACGTAAAAACATCGTGATCACCGGTGGCTCCAAAGGCATCGGAAAAGCCCTCGCAGTGGCTTTTGCGCGCGAGAATGCCGCCGTGTATATCTGCGCCCGCAACGAAGTGTCGCTTTACCATACCATCGCTGAAATCCAGGCATCTTTTCCTGGCGCCCTGGTCAAGGGGCAACCGGCAGATCTGTCTGACACCGCAGGTGTACACTTGTTTGGTAATTGGGTGTTGGAAGAAATTAAAGCGACCACATCCGGCAGGATCGATGTGCTGGTCAATAACGCCGGCACCTTTACGCCAGGAAATATTTATGATGAAACTGCCGGTGCGTTGGAGACGATGATGGCAGGCAACCTCTACAGTGCCTATCACCTTACGCGGCATTTGATCCAACACATGATCGCTGCCAGGCAAGGTCACATTTTTAATATGTGTTCCATCGCATCGTTGGATGCATATCCTAACGGCGGTAGCTATGGCATCAGTAAATATGCACTCCTGGGCTTTAGTAAAAATCTGCGGGAAGAGTTAAAACAACACCATATCAAAGTAACCGCGATTTTACCTGGTGCCGTCATGAGTGATTCGTGGAGCGGCTTCGACAACTCGACCGGGCGCATCATGGAAGCCACGGATATTGCTACGATGGTTGTGGCCACCACGAAACTGTCTCCGCAGGCGGTTGTTGAAGACATCATCTTTCGGCCAATGCTGGGTGATCTGCCTTAACATAACATCGCCAAATCAATTAATCTTTGGTTTGCATTAACACAGTTCCAGTTCCACCCCCGTTGAAAAGGTATAATTAACAGATTTTTTATATCCATCCATCTCATTTATTTCTTTGCCGCTGAGGTATGGTCTAATTTTACGCCGGATTATGGTACTGCTCTCGAAAAAAATATATGTTCTTCTTTCCGTACTATTAACAGCAATGTGTCATTTGGAATCGCCTGCACAGGTAAAATTCAGCGCAACCATTTCCCCTGCAACGATCGGTAAAAATGAAACCGCCGAATTAAGATTCGCCATTGACAATGCAACCAAGGTCGATCGCATCAGCCCTCCAAATCTCAAAGATTTTATTGTTGTAAGTGGCCCCAACCAGGAAACTGGTATGGAGAGTATCAACGGCGTTACACGTCGCTACATTGGTGTAACCTACCTGGTCCGCCCTCGTCGAAAAGGCAAAATTGTTATTGAGCCAGTGATCGCGGACGCGGATGGAAAAACCTTTAAAACCAATCGTGTAGTCCTGACCGTTACGAACGAAAATACATCCAGTGCCGGCAGCAATTATAACCTGCAAGACGAACCATTTTCCGAACCAGTGGTTCGGCCAGGCGATCGGGACTTCATTTTAAAAAAAGGTGAAAATGCCGCGGACAAGATCAATAAAAACATTTTTATAAAAGTAGATGTTGACAAGCGGAGTTGTTTTGAAGGCGAACCCATCGTGGTGGTTTACAAATTGTACACGCGGTTAAAATCAGAAAGTAGCATTGTAAAAAATCCTTCTTTTAATGGCTTCTCCGTAATAGATCTGTTGCCACCCGGGAACACCTATTATTCAGTTGAAAAATTAAATGGCCGGGAGTACAATGTGTACACGCTCCGTAAATCACAATTGTATCCCTTACAAACCGGCGTGATAGAGTTGGAAAGTGCAGAGGTTGAAAATCACATTCATTTTATTAAAGAGGAATACCTGCTGCAACAGAATGATCTGAGTGGCCTGTTTCATGATTTCAACCAGGCAAATATTCCGTCCCAGGGACTGCACGACGAAAAAGTTACCCTGCGTAGTACACCGGTATTTATTACCGTAAAGCCCCTCCCAGAAGCCAACAAGACGCTGCTGTTCAATGGAGCTGTCGGCAATTTTACTATTGAGTCTGCGGTAGACAAAGTAAGTTTTACGACGGATGATGCCGCCACCTTGCGGGTCGTATTGAGTGGTGAAGGAAATATGACGATGATCAATGCGCCCGATGTATCCTGGCCGGCAGGTATCGAGAGTTATGATCCCGGCACCCGCGAGCAGTTGAACAAATATGCAGTGCCTGTAAGCGGCATGAAAGTTTTCGAATACCCATTTACGGTAGCGAAGGCAGGCAACTATACTTTGCCGGCAGTATCCTTCAACTTTTTTGATGTAAAAAAGAACAGTTATCAAACACTTACAACCAAACCATTTAATATCACCGTCACCAACGGTACGGGAAAGGTAACCAATGCCCTAAAACAGCCCGGAACTGTCAATAGCAAGGGAGAATTTTTCAACCTGATCTTTCATAACCGGTGGCTGATCATTGCACCCTTAGGTATCCTGATGATCACCGGTATATTTCTTTGGCTTCGGAAAGATAAACGAAGGGTGGTTTACGAAGAGAATGTGATCGCGAAAGCGAGTGCGCAAACCCCGGTGATGTTGGCCGCCGCCCCGATCGATTACAACCCATTGCGCAACACGGAAGAACAACTGGTGTCGCAGCATCCAAAATTCTTTTACGAAACGCTCAATAAAGATTTTAGAAAATTCCTGGCGGATAAATTCCAGCTTCCTGTAGAAACCATCAACAAAAAAACGATTGCGGAAGAAGCGGACAAACGGGGCATTTCGGTAAACACCTGCCTCGAAATCCATCAATTGCTTGACGCCATCGAATGGCAGTTATATACCCCATTTTCAGAACAGGAAAAGATGGAGGAAATGTATAACACCGCCGACCAGCTGGTGCATAAGCTGAACGGGTCTACGTCGTAAATTTATACCCGATACCCCGTACGGAATGAAAGTACTGGGGATTGCGACTATCTTCTTCAAAGTATTTTCGAAAGCTCAGAATAAAGTTATCTATGGTTCGGGTAGTCGGGTACACATTATAACCCCAAACGGCTTGTAGGATCTTCTCCCGGGTAACGACTTCATTTTTATTTTCAATGAGTAATTTCAGCAGCATGATCTCCTTCTTCGTGAGCATGATGCGTTCACCATCTTTAGTGATACATTCCAGGGCTTTGAAATCAACCTGGTTCTTTCCAAATTTATAAACAGCGTCTAATGGTTTCCGTGCTGTGAGGCGGTGGCTTTTATCGACAAGCTTATTTACCCTCAATAAAAGCTCTTCCAGGTTGAAGGGTTTCGTCAGGTAGTCATCCGCGCCTTTCTTAAGTCCGAGCACCCGGTCAGCGCTGTTGTTGCGGGCACTGAGGATCAGGATCGGGATATCATTGTTTTGTAACCGGATGTTCTCGCAAACACTGATGCCATCCATTTCCGGTAACATCACGTCGAGGATCATGAGGTCGAAATGTTCCTGTTGAATTGCCTTCAAAGCCTCAAGTCCATCCCAGGCACTGGTTACTTCGTACCCTTCTAATTCCAGATTCAGCTTTAACGCTTCCTGCAGATTTTCCTCATCTTCAACTAACAGTATTGATATCTTTTGTTGCGCCATAGCGGGGACCTGGTGGTCAATTTCTTTAATGTAAAAGGATTTTGTAATCTACCTACCGCTCTTGTTGAGAATGATTGTAAAATTACTTCCCGTGGGGTGATTATCTGAAAGCACTAACCTGCCCTTGTGTTGAGCAGCAATTTTCTTCGTTAAAAATAATCCAAGTCCTGTGCCCTTTGCCTCCCTCGTGGCTTTGTTACCAACGCGATAAAACTTGTCGAACACTTTTTTCTTTTCGCTGTCTTCTATTCCCTTTCCCTGGTCGCTCACAGTGAGGTGAATTTTTTTATCGTGCTCTTCAAGGATGATCTTGACAGGCGATTCGCGTGGCGTGTATTTGATGGAATTGTCAATGAGATTATTCACGGCCATCTGTAAAAGCAACACATCTCCCTCTACACTAATTTCTGGTTCAAGCTCGGTTTCAAGAATGCGTTGCGGAAAACGTGTAATGAAATCCTGTACACAGTCCTGCACCAGGCCGGTAAGGTCGATCTCTTCCATTGCAACCGGGTTATCGCCAGCTTCCATCTGTGAAGCGAGCAACATGTTGTTGCAAAGCGCATTCAACCGGTTGGCTTCCTGGATGGTATTTTGAATCAGCTTCTGTTGTTGCCCTTCTTCGAGCTTGCGTTTCTGCAGCGTTTCCAGGTTGAGCTTCGTGATGGCGATGGGCGTTTTTAGTTCATGGGTGATGGCCATCATGAAATTTTGCTGCTGTTGTGCGGATCTGAACTGCCGGCGTACGGCCTTGTAAATAAAAAATGCGCCGGCCAGGATCAACAATAAAAAGATCGCTCCTTCACCCAGGTATTGTGCTGTTTTCCGGTCTTCAAAACTTTTGATCTCGTTATAAGCAGATTCGAAAAGCGGGTCATCCATTTTAAGTTTAGAGATCTCATGCTCAGCCATAAAACGGTTCTGCTGGTTCAAAGCAATGAACCACCATACCAAGGCTGCAATGATGTAGGATAACAGGAACCAGTATACCAGGAAGATCAGCCGAAGGCGACGTGTTTTATGTAAGGAGAATGACATTGCTGAGATACAAAGAAGGACGGAAGAGAACTTCGGCTATTTTACTTTCTCTACCCGTACGCCAACACTCATCACGCCCGTCAACGGGTTCTCCCGCATCACCTGGGCTATGACGAATTTATAAATACCAGACTTATTAAATTTAAACGGACCACGCGTTACGGATTTCCGCACCTCCCAAATATCACCCATGCCGGTTCCTTCCCAACCAGTAGCATCGGTGCCAAGCTGCAAATCGAAACGCTGGTATCTGAGGGAATCTCCCGGAGCTTCGGTGCCTACATTCAGCCAGATATTATTATACCGGTAAGCATCGGTATGGCGTAAAACTATGTAAAGATTGTACTGGGAGGCTGTATCGGTGATGGTAAAATCAAAAGCGGGTTTCAGGTCATATTTCCATTCATGCTTCGAGATAGGCGTATTTTTTTCAAACACCTCCGTCTTCGCACAGCCAGCCGCGAAGCAAATAAAACCAAGGGCGACAAAAAAATTAAGTTTCGATGTAATCGAAAAAGAAATTTGTTTCACTTTAAATGTTTGTGCAAAAATAAACACGCGGTACCAAAACCCATGACCTGTTTTAAAGAACATTCAATACCTGCTCTTTTGCTTTTTCAAGTTCATCCTTCATCGTCACGACGCATTTCTGGATCTCGGCATCATAAGCTTTACTACCGGTAGTATTGATCTCCCGGCCAATTTCCTGTATGATGAAGGAAAGTTTTTTTCCCTTCGCATCATCTTTATTGGCGAGCAATTCTTTGAAATAATCACAATGCTGTTTCAACCGAACCTGCTCTTCATGGATGTCGATCTTTTCAATGTAGTAAATGAGTTCCTGTTCGAGGCGATTGCCGTCATAATTTTCTTTGCCGACATGCTGCTCCAACAACTGTACGATCTCTTCCCGGATCCGCTTCATGCGATTGGGTTCCAGTTTCACGATAGCCTCTTCCTGCAGGTTGATGTTGTCAATTCGTTTGATAAGATCTTTCTCAAGGCTAGCGCCTTCTTCCTCACGATGATTATTTAATTCCGACAAGGCAGACTGCAATACTTTTTTGAATTCAGCGAAATCACTATCATTCAAAATATCATTTGCCGGTGTTACCACTTCTGGCAACCTGAGCAATGCACTTAACACGGAGTTTGTGTCGATGGATAATTCGCCGGCAAGAATTTCGATCTGCTGGTAATACGCCTTAATGAGATCTGTATTAATATTTACCGGCTTGGAAGTTCCGTTTTGTTTGATGGTAATGATGCAATCGATGGTACCACGAACCAACTGCTCCTGGAGAATGTTGCGGATGTCAAATTCATACGGCCTTAACAAGGGAGGAAGACGCAATTGCATTTCGAATTGTTTCCCGTTCAATGATTTTATCTCTACCAAAAAGGTTTTATCATTTACAGTTTGCTCCGCTCTTCCGAAGCCTGTCATTGATTTAAGCATTTGCGTAATTAAGTTTTAAATATGATACAGTATTTTCTACAAGGTAGCTCAAAAGTTTTCAATCAACTCGTTTATGCGGGGCCTTTTGATCGGGAAACAACAATTGATAAATCTGCTGCTTTGTGAAGGTGCGCATTTCACCTGGTTGAAGCCCATCTAATGCGCATGATTCAATGCGATAGCGTATCAGCCGAAGGGTCGGGAAGCCCACCGCTGCGGTCATCTTTCTAACCTGCCGGTTCTTCCCTTCTGCAAGCGTAATTTTTATCCAGGGTGCAGGAATGCTTTTACGAATACGTATCGGCGGATTTCTCTCCGGCACTTCGGGATCGCTCTTAAAAACTGCAGCGCTACAAGGCAGCGTCCGATGATCTTTGCCGTCGATTTTAATCACCACACCTTTCTGCAATTGATTGATCGCCTCAGTCGTGATGGCACCATCCACCTGCACCCAATACTCCCGGGCATGTGCATGAGAAGGATTAAGTAACCGGCTATTGATTGCTGTATCATTTGTTAGCAGCAATAATCCTTCGCTGTCAAAGTCGAGCCTGCCAACAGGGTAAACATCTTTTGGTACGTCAAAGAAATCCTTCAAAGTTTGTTTGCTATCCAGTGGCGAAAACTGTGACAACACATTGAACGGTTTATAAACGAGGCAGTAAAAATTCAATCGGTAAGGAGTTTAAAAGCGTTGGTGTTTATGGCGTGATGCCTTGTGCAGAGAACGTTGCTGATGATACAAAAATAAAAAAGCCCGACGTTTTGAAGCCGGGCTTTATTATATGAATGGGTTAGTAAGTACTGGAAATAAATTTCCATACACAATATTAAAAATAATTTCCGCTATCCAAAAAAATATTTTGATATTTTTTATTAACATTTTAAAAACTGCTGTGGAAAAGGAAGCGCATTTCCTGCAACAAATCACAGCGTGATGAGGAGCATGCATTATCCCGCATCAAAAAAAATTGTTCATTACAATAATCATCATTGCGTGGAAACCATTGATTTTACAGGTGTTTCAAGCGATCGCTACAAAACATGAAGTAGTGTAATAATTTCTGCCACTGAATAAATCATCATCCTCTTTCAAGAAGAATCACTCGCAGCAGGATGAAATTTTTTGCAAAAAAAAAGTTGACAACTATTTGAAAACGTTGAACAGTTTCTTTCGTTACAAAGCATTTTGTTGATGCAATCATTCAAACGAAAGCACAGTACCTTTGGAAAAAATTATAGCATGCAATTTCCTGCTCCCGTTTCAATCACCTGGATCGCAGAATTCATCCAGGCAGAACTAGTTGGTAACACCGCTGGTGAAGCCATTGGTATCAACGAGATACACAAAGTTGAACCGGGAGAGCTTGTATTTGTTGATCACCCGAAATACTATGACAAGTGCATCAACAGCGCCGCCACCTTTATCATCATCAATAAAAAAACAGCGGTCCCTGAAGGCAAGAGTCTACTTGTAACAGACAATCCTTTTGAAGCCTATTGCAAAATTGTAAATCACTTTAATCCATTTACGCCTGCTGAAAAAATGATCAGTGACAGATCAGTTATTGGCGAAGGAAGTTATGTGTACCCAGGTAGTTTTATCGGGCACAATGTACGCATTGGTACCAACTGTATCATCTATCCAAATGTTACCATCATGGACAACTGTATCATTGGTAACGATGTGATGATTCAAGCCGGCTCAGTGATCGGAAGTGATGCATTTTATTACAACACAAAAAAAGACCGTGCACAGTGGTTCAAAAAGATGCCGAGCGGGGGACGTGTTGTCATCGAAGATGGTGTGGAAATTGGTGCGGGCTGTACCATTGACAGAGGAGTAAGTCACGACACGATCATTGGTAGTGGAACAAAGTTTGACAACACCATTCACATTGGTCATGATACCGTGATTGGAAAGAACTGTTTGATCGCCGCCCACGTTGTTGTGGCCGGATACGTGGTCATTGAAGATGGGGTAACGCTTTGGGGCCAAACAGTAGTAAATAAAACACTCACCATCGGGGCAAACGCCGTGCTGCTTGGAAGGACGGGTGTAAGCAATAGCCTTGAAGGCAACCGGACTTATTGGGGCGCTCCTGCGCAGGATGCGGGTGTAGTTAAACGCGAGCTTGTCTGGATAAAAAGAATCCCACAGTTGTGGGAAAAAGTGATGGGCAAATAATTATTGTTTGAACCGCTCGAGGAAGGCGTCTTTTTTCCTGATAGACACTTCGATATCTGTACCATCTTCCATAACGATGTGCCCGCCTCTTCCTTTTTTATATTTACTGATGAACCCAAGGTTCACGATGTGCGAATGGTGAATGCGGCAAAAGGAAGATTCAGGAAGTAACTCTTCATAACTCCCAAGATTTTTTGTGGTCATGATTTTTTGACCACCCACCAGGTGTACCAGCGTATAATTTTTCTGTGCTTCCAGGCGCGTGATATCCTGGACCTGGATAAAGGTTGTATCGTTGATACCAGCGATGGCGATCTTGGGTGTGGCTGTTTTTTCCGCACTCATGTTTTGCAAGAGGTTCAACACCTTTTCATTTGCTATTTTTTTATTGACCTGGAGCGTAACTTTTTCAACAGCTTTTTGAAGTTCGTCAATGTCCACTGGTTTTAGCAAGTAATCAAGTGCTGAATATTTAAATGCTTTGATGGCATACCGGTCAAACGCGGTGATGAAGATTATTTCGAAATTAATTTCTCCCAGGCGATTCAACAGGTCGAACGCGTTTCCAAAAGGCATTTCGATATCGAGGAAGGCGAGCTCAGGTGCTTTTGCTTTTATCAGGTCATAGCCTGAATTCGCATTGTCGGCCGTTCCGATTACTTCAACACCCGGACAAAATTTTGTGAGCAGGTTGCGGAGCGAGTTCACATTGTTTACCTCGTCATCAATAATAACGGCCTGGATCATCGCTGTTTATTTAATTTGTCAATGATAGTCAACGGAAAATTTATTGTAACACGCGTGCCTGGATACTGCTCGTTCTCTGGCTGGGCATCAGTTATTGTAGTGGTGATAGTTTCTTTCTTCGTGCTCAACAGTTCCAGGCGTTTAAAAGTTAATTGCATTCCTTTAGAATGGTATTCGATGTGATGATCGGTTTTGTTTGCCAGGGAATGCTTTCTGCCGATACCGTTATCACTGACAATGCATGTTAAGGTTTCGAGGTCTTGTTCAAACTTTATTTCTATTATTCCCTGCCCGGAATTCTTATGTAAAATTCCATGACGAATACTGTTTTCGATAAACGGTTGTAAGATCATGTTTGGTATAAAGGTAAAATCCATTGGTACCGATTCATCGACGGATATCTTGTAAATAAATTTTTCACCGAATCGCATCTTCTCCAGTTCAAGATAGGTGGTGATATAACTGATCTCTTCGGCCAGCGAGATCACTCTTTTAGTAGAATGATCCAATGTTTGACGCAGTAGCCGGGCGAAGCTATTCATATACCTGTTCGTTAAGATCAGGTCACCGTTGATGATAAAATTTTGGATGGAATTGAGGCAATTAAAAATAAAGTGCGGATTCATCTGCGCCCGCAATGCCAATTGCTCCAGGTCGGCAATGCGTTGCCTGAAATCCAATTTCTCTTCTTTGTTCCGGTTGATAATTCGAAAACGCAGGCTGATGAGCGCCCACATCGATGCGACTGTCAACGCTCCAATAATTGTCCAGAACCAAATTGATCTGAACCAGGGTGTTGCGATCGTGAATTTGGTTGTGTAGATATCGCTCTTGACCCCAAATTTATTTTCGGCCTGCAGCTGAAAAGTATAAGTGCCCGAGGGCAGGGTAGGATACGAGATGGTGTTCAGGCGGGTTTCAACCCATTTATTATTTAAGCCTTCTAACCGGTAACGGTATAAGATATCACCTTCCGACTTAAACGATATGCCGACAAAGTTGAAGCTAATATTATTTTCATTGTATTCCAGGTCTCTTGAGTCGTTGATAGGAAGATCTTTCCCCGAAACCTGTTTCCAGAACACCTTTAAGATACACCGGGAGTTGTTCGAGATCTCTGCCTCGTTAAAATAGGATACACCCTGCGAGGTACCCACATATACCATGCTGTCCTGGATGTAAATGGCATTGATCCTGTCAGATATCAATCCATCTGAGACGGAAAATTTTGTGAAGGCTGCAGAAAAATTGTCGAGGTTGACCTTGTTAAGACCCTTGTTTGTACCTACCCACAGGAAATTGTCTTGAAGAAAAATGGACTTACAATTGTTGCTGTTCAACCCGGTTGAATCGTTAAGGGCTTTGACAACCTGGTCATGCTTAAGTGAAACCAATCCGCGGTCGTGGGTGGCGATCCAAAGAGTGCCATCAGGTGTTGCAACAATGTCAGTGATGCGTCTTTGAAGAGAAGGATGCTGTGCGCCCAGGAATACCGAGGCATCATTTTTATCTACGGTGTAAAGCCCGTTTAGTGTGCCGATATAATATTTCTGCTGATGATAAAAAACTTTGGTGCAGCGGCTTGGCCAGATCGTGTCTAATGCAAAAAGGTCCTTCGTCGATATAAGGTAGGCTCCACGGGCCGTACCCACCAGGATGTTTCCTTTCTCTACTTCGGAAATTGACTTTATGGCTGGCAAGGTGCTCACCTGTGACTTCTTGTTCCTCAACCGTACGAGGTAAGAATCAAATCCCAGCATGGTTGAGCTATCAGACAAATACTTTATGGTTATTAACCGGTTAGAAAGAAGCTTCGTTTCGGCATTAGTCAGCATCGATGAGAAGTCTTGTTTGGTAAGCTTGTCATTGGCCAAGGTAAAGCTGGTACTGTAAGCTCCCCCGATGGTGATGGCTTTACCTGTTCTTTCAATTGAAAAAACTTCGCGATTGATCTCCCGGTCTAAGCTGAGCGACCTGAATTTTTTGGACGACAATTTAAAGACGCCATTGCCCAAAGTTGAAAACCAGGTGTTACCCTCACTGTCTTCAATCGTATTGCTGATCCTGTTTCCAGGTAAAAATTGTTCCTGAAGTTTACGGGTTGCGGTATCCACCGAATAACATCCATTCGTAGAAGTTATGTATTTGAGGTGGGTAGCGCTGTAGATGGGACTGATAGGATCAAAGTCTAGTTGAACAAAGGCAGTTTCCTTTGCGGCCGGGTCGCGGTAGATGGGCACCTTTGTGATGTCATAAAAATCTTCTGTCTCCCTTGAAGAGTGGTAATGCTTCAACTTAAGATTATCCAGCACGAAGGTTTGCTGGTTTACGGCGACAACAAGTTGCTTTTTACCGTTCTGTACAAAAGAGTAAACAGATACGAATCTTAAGGGTTTCGAAAAATGCTGTTCGAACAGGTCAATTTTGGTAACGCGGTTGTCCGGACTGAGTACCCAAACATTATTCGAAAGATCACAGAATGCCACATTCCCAGCGGCATCTTCTGCCATGGTTACAATATTGCTCGCAAAGTTGAACTGCGCTAATACGGGATCACTCTCCCGCGTATGAATATCGCCGTCATAATAATAGCAAATGAATTTGCTGAATGTGCTAAGCCAAATCCTGCCCTTACTGTCAGAAAATAACTCCAGCACCTCGTTGTCTGGCAGGCCGTCAGCGGTCGTGAAATTCCGGAATCTGGTACCATCATAGCGGGATGCCCCGTTCTCCGTTGCATACCACATAAAACCTTCCTTATCCTGGCACATATCGTACACCATAAACCCAGCTAGCCCGTCCCGGGGTTCGTAGTGCACATAACTATAATCCTGGCCTAACGAAACAGAAGAGATCAAGAAACAACAAAAAGTATATAGGAGTGGTTTGAACAAGATGCGGGAAAGAATAAGTGAATATAAATAAAAAACCCCGGCTTGAACAGCCAGGGCTTGGAAAATAGGGTACGTATTGTAATAAGTTACGTACAGATTATGATACGAAATAATCGCAATTTATTTAACAAGTCACCGTGCATTTATTAACTGCGCTATAATTATTGATAACTGCGTCTTTTACCGGGGAATATAATCGTAAGGGACCATATCTGCAACCTTTGTCCAGCCCCAATAACCTGAAAGCGACAGGTCATTTTGATCGAAATAATAGCCGTTCTGTTCAATGCCAATAGACTCATTCGCCGCAATTTTTACCAGTGACAGTTCGAAATCTTTCGGCGCGTCGTCGTTTTGCGACAGGTAGCCTGCATCCGGCGTTTCCTTACTGAATAAAACGGCCAGGTCTGGCTGGTTCGGACTGATATCTGCCGTCATTAAACTGTCGTCCCGTGTGTAATTCAATGCTGTATAGAAATCTGCCAGTTTGATCGCGGTTTCCCTATCCTGGTTTTTCCCGAGGAACTGGATTTCGAATCCTTCCTCTTTCAAAGACTTATTATAAATACTCCGCATAAAATGAAGGATGGATCCACTGTACGCTTTTTTGCGACTGGCTTGCCAGGTATTCGCTTGAATGCTGTCAGTTGGAGTCATTTCCTGGAACATCGGATAGCCCGTGTACACACCTGTTTCGGTGCCATATTCATGCACGAAAGAATCCAGCGTGTAAATAATTTTATAGCCAAGGGCCAGGTTATTGATCTCTACGGGTGCAGACGCAAGTACCTTAAGGCGATTTCGCTTTTTGTAATAGTAAAACTTCAACACCTCGTGGTTACTGATGCTACATTGTTTACTATTCTCCGTCTTACCAATAAAATTTTCCAGGAAGAAAGAACCATATTTTTCCCAGCCATCCTTCACCTCGTTGCTGGCTTTAACCACAACATCTTCCATCGCCTTCTCTTGCTGTTTCAACTCGATGATGAGGTTTTTATCCGCGGCATCACTGGTGCTAACCCGTCGGGTAATGGTCTCATAGCCGGTGAAAGTGATCACGAGATCGTAACCACCATTTGGAACCCAGAGAGTAAAGTTGCCCGTAGCGTCGGTGGCAGTTCCCATGGTGGTATTTTGCGCAAAGACTGAAGCGGCCTGCATGGGATTTTTAGTAACGGCATCAACAACCTTCCCGGTAATTGAATGACTGCCAACCTGGGCTATGATAAAAGATACCGAACAGCTAAAAAGAAGCAATAAGAAAGTTTTTTTCATAAGATGTGTTGAGGGTGGATGTAAAGATTTTAAACGTTTAAGTATATGCACGTATTGCGAAAATATATCAAACGGTGTTAAGCTTTTGTTGCATTGCTGCACAGGTATCTTTGATGGTTTCCTGCAGATCGCGGTATTTAAAATCGGGTAGGAATTTGCCAAGTTTGGTGTTATCAAAATAAACATGGGCAAGTGCAGAAACAGCAGTCTCTTTCGTTACCAATGGATCCCTTTTGGTGAAGATACTTTTGAAACTTTCCAGGCGCCAAACGATGCTTGCAATGAACGGCGTAACTTTTTTTCGGGGTAGTTTTTTATTGAAAGCTGTTGCGATCATATCAAAAACTTCGCGGTAGCTGCGGTTCTCCGCACTGATAATAAATCGTTCGCTACTCACTTCGCTCTTCATCAATTCGATCATCGCGTTCACGAGGTCACGAGCGTCCACGAATCCTGTGACGCCTTCGGTATACCAGGGAAATTCATTGTAAACACTTTTGAAGATCTGCGAGCTGCCTGAATTCCAGTCCCCATTTCCCAGGATGATCACCGGGTTTACAATCACAGCTTCTAACCCCTCACCGATCCCTCTCCACACTTCCATTTCTGCCAGGTATTTACTTTCCCCGTAGTTACTGTTACTGGTCTCTGGCGTCCAGTTCATGGTTTCATTTACCGATACACCCTCACGCAAACGGCCCAACGCTGCAACTGAACTTATGTACACCAATTTGCGCACACCTGCGGTCAGCGCCGCATTAACAATATTCGCTGTGCCTTCAATGTTTATATGGAACAACTCTGATTTGCGTGCAGGGTTAAAGGTTACGATCGCGGCGCAATGATACACTTCTGTCACATCTTCCATGGCCAGTTCTAATCCAATAGGATCTAAGATGTTGCATTGAACCTGCTCAAAAGAATGCCCGGAGAATGTTGGTAGCTGGGTCTTATTGTAGATAGCCCTAACGTTTTCGCCAGCTGACAGGAGTTGCTGCAAAAGCTCTTTCCCTACTAAACCAGCACCTCCCGTAACTAATACCATAGTTTGTTATTGATTGAAGGGCAAATGTACAGTATGCTGCGTTATCGCTTTTGCGCGGGACATGCTACGAGGTGTAAGTATAAAATCCCTTGCCCGTCTTTTTTCCGAGGTCACCGGCTTTTACTTTTTGTTGTTGTAATTCTGCGGGCTGAAATCTTTCTGCCTTATCAAATGCCTCGTAGATGGTTTGAGAAACAGCCAGGTTAACATCCATTCCTATCAGGTCCATTAACCTGAAAGGGCCCATCTTAAATCCGTTTGTTTCCATGATCTCATCGATCACTTCTATAGAGGCCACGCCGGACGCTTCGAGCTTCATGGCTTCCAGGTAATAATGTCGCGCTACGCGATTCACAATAAAACCCGGCGAATCTTTACAAAGCACCGCGGTTTTGCCCAGGGCTTCGCAAAGCTCTTGTAGCGCTAAAGCTGTGTCAGTACTGGTTTGAGGAGCTACCACAATTTCAACCAGCTTCATTACAGGAGCAGGATTAAAGAAATGCATACCGGCGAAACGGCCGGGAACAGCAACTGATTCCTGCAATAAGGAAATCGAGATGGAGGAAGTGTTAGAAGCAAAAATGCAGGCATCGGCATTCATCGCAACGAGATCTTTAAATAACGCAATCTTCGCTTGGGCTTTTTCAATGATGGCTTCAATAATAACATCAGCTACGCAAGCACGGATATCCATTGTGAAGGTCAGCCTTTGTTCGATTTGCATTTGCTCTTCAACACTGAGTTTCCCCTTGCTTACAAGGGCTGTCAACATCGCTGTAATGGAATTTTGCGACCTTGCGAGGGTATCCGCGTTTACATCAAACAAAATGGTTGTAAAGCCATGCTGCCCACAAAGCAACGCAATCCCGCTACCCATTGTTCCCGCGCCAGCAACGCAAATCGTTTGTATCATCTGCCAAAAATAAAAAACTGCTGTATGAAACCATATTCTTTTTGGCAATTACTTACCGCAAGAAATAGCACATACAACAGTTCTTCAAACTCCTTTCGGGTCTGTTATAGTATTAATTTTTGTTAGCAGCTTCTTTTGCAGCTTCTTGTTTCATTTTATCATTGGCTGTAATGGCGAACTCAACGCGGCGATTTTCTGCCCTGTTTGCATCACTCGTGTTGTCAACCTTTGGTTGCCCTTCTCCATACCACTTGATCGTAAGCCGGGAACTTGCGATGCCTGCGCTTTTCAGGTAATTACCTACAGCAGCCGCTCTTTTTTGAGATAAACCTTCATTGTAGGTATCGGTACCAACATCATCGGTATGACCTTCGATCAAAATATTCGTTTCAGGATACTCGTTAAAAACTTTCAGAAGTTTGTCCAGGGCAAGTTTTGAATTAGAGTTGATGTTTGACATATTCGTAGCGAAATAAACACCCGCTTTTGAACCATCAGGATTTTTTTCATTGAAGGTCACATTGATACCTTCACCAACCCGTGTTACTTCCGCACCTGGAATTTCATTTTGTATGGCTTCTGCTTGCTTATCCATACTGTTACCGATCACAGCGCCCGCTGCACCGCCAACCACTGCACCAAGAATGGCACCCAATGCGGTATTCTTTTTATTACCAACGTTATTACCAATTACACCGCCGATCACAGCGCCACTAGCTGCACCGACTACTGCACCTTTTTGTTTGTTATTCGCTTTCTTCGTGGTTTCACAACCTGCGCAAAGCATTGCCAGGCCTGCGATTGCCACGAACGTTTTTCCAACTAACTGTTTCATATTCTGGTTTTTTAATTTTTATTTTTTTACAAAATTGTATACAATGTTGCCAGCCTTACCCTCGAAGGTAATCGCTGACTTCAGTTGCATGGTGGTTTCTGTTAACGTGCCTACAGCCATCCTGAATCCATTGTTATCGTCCATAGGATTTTTCTTGTCATCCAGTCTTTTAAATTGAAATTCTTTATCTGCCCCTTTTGGTTCATAGACAGACCAGCGGATGCTGCGTGTGAGCGAGGAACAACCCGAAGTATTACCGACCAGGGTATAGCTACCCATGCCGTTGTTGGAAACAAAATTCCAACTACTTCCAATGAAACATTCAAGGTCGGCTTCATTGAAAACTTTTGCTTTCAGTTTGCTGTCTATGCCTTCGACATTGACACTCTGCAAATTCCAGTCACCATTGATTGATTTACGAATTGATCTTCCTTCTTTGGACACTGAACAAGCAGTGAAACTGATGACCAGTGAAAATGCCAGGAGCAGGCGAAGATTACGCTTTAAGTATTGCATGCTTGTGATTTTAGGGTGTTTATTTGGTAAGCAAGATTCCAATAATAATGCCAAGCAACCATCCGCAAGCGCCGGCTAGTAGCGCCATACATGAAACAGTAAATAGCGTGGGGAATTATATCTACAGTGCAACGCACCAGCAGCTGGGAGGGATAATCACTTCGTTTACAATGACATAAATGAAAAAAGGTCCTGCTGGACCTTTAAAGATTTTCCTTGTATAAATGATTTAAACAGCTGCAGTAAATTGCTTTAGGAAGCGCACATCATTCTCGCTAAAAAGACGTAGGTCTTTTATCTGGTACTTCAACATGGTGATACGTTCGATACCCATACCGAAGGCAAATCCGGTGTATTTGTTAGAATCGATGCCGCAGTTTTCGAGCAGGTTGGGATGTACCATACCGCAGCCTAAAATTTCTACCCAACCGGTGTGCTTACAAACATTACAGCCACTTCCTCCGCAAATCAAGCAACTGATGTCCATTTCTGCCGATGGCTCGGTAAACGGAAAATAACTTGGGCGAAACCTAAGTTTGAAATCCTTTCCAAACATTTCCTGTACAAAAAAGTACAAGGTCTGTTTAAGGTCTGCGAAGGATACATTTTCAGCAATGTATAAACCTTCAACCTGGTGAAAAAAACAATGCGCCCGGGCGCTGATGGTTTCGTTGCGATATACCCGCCCCGGGCAGATGATGCGGATCGGCAATTTACCTTTTTCCATTTCCCGTACCTGTACACTGGAGGTATGCGTGCGTAACAACCAATCAGGATTTTGTGAAATATAGAAGGTATCCTGCATATCACGCGCCGGGTGATTTTCGGGCAGGTTTAATGCGGTAAAATTATGCCAGTCATCCTCTATCTCCGGGCCTTCAGCAACGGCAAAGCCTAAACGCTGAAAGATGGAAACGATCTGGTTACGCACCAGGCTGATCGGGTGACGTGAACCCAGCGGCAAAGCATCTCCAGGTAATGAAAGATCAAGTCCGTCGCCGGTTTCGGTTTGAGCTGATGCACTGCCAGCCTTCAGCGTTTCAAATTTCTCCTCTGCGAAAAGTTTAAACTCATTCAACACTTGCCCAAATTCGCGGCGTTTGTCCGTTGCTACGTTTTTCATCTCACCCATCACTTCTTTCACAAGGCCCTTTGTGCCGAGATACTTGATACGAAATGCCTCTGCCTCCTCACTTGTCGTTGCAATGGCGTTCTTTATTTCACTCTTAAACGACTCTATTTTCTGTAACAACTCTTCCATGCCGCAAAAATAAGGAAATGTTGCGCAAAGCCAATGGTGACGCGTTTACCAGCCAAGGCGCGGACAACCTTATAAACCTCAACTATCTTCCTTAAGTTTGCTGCAAAATTTCAAAATACAAATGCACGATCTGCAAGACTTCCTGATCCCGGTAAATATTCATGCATTGAATGAGGATGGAGGATACAATGATGGCCAACTAGCAAAACACATCCTCGTCAATGAAGGTGAGATACCTGATCTTTCAACTGTTGATATTGTTTTTATCGGCGTGAGCGAAACCCGCGGCGGCGGAAATTTTTCAGAGAATGACCTGGCAGCAGATACCATCCGGCGCCAGCTTTATCAACTACATTACTGGCACTTCGATGTAGGCATTGCCGACCTGGGAAACATAAAAACCGGTGCCACTTTAAACGACAGTTATGCAGCAGTAAAAACTGTTGTTGCCGAACTGATCGCTTTGAAAAAAACCGTGGTGATCCTCGGCGGAACACATGATGTTTCGCTTGCGCAATATTTTGCCTACAAACAATTTGGCAAACACATCGAAGCTACCTGCATTGATGCCACCATCGACCTGCGTGGTGAAAGTTCCCTGCGCAGCGAAAATTTCCTGTTGGAAATGTTAACCGGTGAACCAAACATGGTGCGGCATTATAACCATATTGGTTTCCAGAGTTACTTCGTGCATCCCCGCATGTTAGAGACTATGGACAAACTGAGGTTTGATTGTTACCGGGTTGGTGTTGCAAAAGATAACATTGAAGAAATGGAACCCGTTATTCGCAATACAAACCTGCTGAGTTTTGACATGAACGCCATCAAGTATTCAGATGCGCCGGCCAATGTTTGCAGCGCAAATGGCTTTACCGGCGAAGAGGCGTGTGTGCTTTCCCGTTATGCAGGCATGAGTAGTGAACTCAGCAGTTTTGGTATCTTCGGTTACGATCCTACGCTCGATAAAAATGAACTGACCGCGAAACAGATCTCCCAAATGTTGTGGTATTTCATTGATGGAAAAAGTCGTAGCAAACAGGAAGCCTCCCTGCAGGAGCGAACACATTTTAACGAGTTTCATACGGTTGTTGCTGAAATGGACACAGTCTTTTATCAAAGCCGGAAAACCAGCCGCTGGTGGATGCAACTTCCCGGCGATAAGATCATTGCCTGTAGCTACAACGACTATGTGAACGCGAGCCGCAACGAAATTCCAGAGCGGTGGCTTCGTGAACAGGAACGCAGCTAATATTTTGCTAAACGACATCCACTAAAATATGAGCCGTACCGTAAGTTTTTCCTGCGAGAATAGTAATACCAGCAATTCCGCAAATAGCGGCATCGTTGCGTCGCAATCCTTTCGGCCATATACCATCGGGCAACTTTTCACAGGTAAAAGTTTGGTTGGTTCGGTTACTGTTTTTCTTTTCCTGGTGCTGGCAACATCCTGCTCCATGTCAAAAAGAATTAGTAAGCAGGCGGACCAGGTTTTGTTCAAAGACACTGCCATCAGTTCCGGCCACATCGGCATCAGCATTTACGACCCTGCTACAAATACATACATTTACGATCATGATGCTGCAAAATATTTTGTACCAGCTTCCAACACCAAATTATTTTCACTGTATGCCGGATTGAAATACCTGGGCGACAGCGTCCCTGGGCTGCGCTACGATATGGATAATAGTGGGGCAGTGCGCATACAGCCAACCGGTGATCCGAGTTTCCTGCACCCGGATTTTTCCAGTCAGCCCGTGTTTACGTTCTTAAGCAACTACAAGAACATCACATTCACCAATTTCTTTTTCACAGATAATTTTCTCGGTCGCGGCTGGGCCTGGGACGATCATAAAGAATCATACATGACCCAACGCAGTAACCTGCCCATGTATGGCAATGTGATCACGCTACGAAAACAAGATAATACGATTGGCATCGTTCCGTACAGCCTCAAATTCTTGTTATCCGAAGCTACCGATATCAAAAGCGGCTTCGACGTGGTGAAACATTGGGACAATAACATTCTCACGATCACGCCCGGAACCAACCAGGTTCTCCAGGTACCTTTCTCGCCAAATGCATTAGATGTGGTGGGCATGCTGCAGGACACCCTTCATGCAATGATCAATCCGGACCTTGACTTCACCGGCAAATTAAAAAACGTCGTGTACTCCCGGCCGGTAGACTCGCTGTTTATCCCGATGATGCATCGCAGCGATAATTTTTTTGCTGAGCAAACCCTCATGATGGCCAGTAATGAATTTCTCGGTGTGATGAATGACCGGAAATTGATCGATACTTTACTACAAACTTATCTGAAAGATCTACCACAGGTACCAAAATGGGTGGATGGCAGTGGGCTTAGCCGGTACAATTTGGTTACACCGCAGTCAGTTGTATTTCTCCTCAATAAAATGAAAAATGAATTTGGCCTCGAACGGCTAAAGACCATTTTACCGACCGGCGGCGAAGGCACTTTAACGGCATACTATAAAAAAGATGCGGGATTTATTTTTGCAAAAACGGGCACCTTGAGCAACCATTGTGCACTGAGTGGCTTTCTCATCACAAAAAAAAACAGGCTGTTGATATTTTCCGTGCTTGCGAATAATTATAAAACTTCAGCGACACCCGTACGCCGGGCAATTGAGCAGTTCTTAACTGGTATAAGAGAGCGCTATTAATTACCTCCCAAACAATTTATCCAACTCTGTTTTCTTGAAAGCCGAATAGGTGGGCTTACCATTCGGAGTGATGTTGGGTGAGGTGCACATGAACAACTCTTCTACCAACGATTTCATTTCTTTTTGAGTAAGTGCTTTACCGGCCTTGATCGCTTGTTGCCAGGCAAGTGAGCGAAGTAATTTTTCGCGTTTGGAATATTTTAAATCGCTGCTGAAATGTTTGTATTGTTCCAGCATTTTTTCGAGCGCTGTTTTTTCACTGCCCTGGTCTACATCGGCGGGTGTTCCCTGGATGACGAAGGTATTTTTCCCGAAGGGCTCCAGGTGATATCCTAAATAGTTCAGGTCGCCAAGTAATTCATTCAACACCACTACATCTGTGGGAGCCAGTTCAATTGTAAGCGGGAAGAGACTTTGTTGGGTTGCGATCGGTTTACCATCCAATGCCTTCATAAAGCGTTCATACAATACCCGCTCATGAGCATTCTGCTGGTGAATAACTATAAAGCCCGCATCATTTTGCACGACGAGGTACGTGTTGTGCAACTGCGCAATGTCGCTCACCGAAAAAGGTGCATGGTGGAGAACGGTATGGTCGGGCAAAGAAAAATCCTGCGCACGCAGGCTTTGTTGCTGGTTGCCTTCATTTGAACCCCCCTGGGGACGTGCCGGCTCATAAAAATCTTTCCAGTGCTTTAACTCACTGCGATTCTCGATAAAATGTGCCTGGTGCTTTTGTGAAAAAGTATTGTACAAGGAAGAGGAAGCGACCGAGGTCTTGCGCTCTTCCGTAAAAGGTTTAGTGACTGCATCAAGATTCTGGATAGACGAATCCAGTTCAAAATCCAGGGTTGGTGTAATGCTGAATTGAGCGAGACTATGTTTCACTGCACTTTGTACAAAGGCGTAGACGATCTTCTCGTCTTCAAACTTAATTTCCTGTTTCGTGGGATGAACATTGATGTCGACCTGTGCCGGGTCGAGGTCAATAAAGAGGGCATACATTGGGAAGCTATCGCGGCCGATCATTTCATCGAAAGCCCCCATTACCGCATGATTCAGGTACGCACTTTTGATGAAGCGATTATTGACAAAAAAGTATTGGTCACCGCGGGTTTTCTTCGCTGTTTCGGGCTTCCCGACAAACCCGTAAATATTCATGTAATCGGTATTCTCCTGTACACTTACCAACCGGGCGTTATAACTATTCCCGAGTATTTGAACAATGCGTTGCTTCAGGGTTCCCCTTTCCAGGTGAAAGACTTGTTGGCCGTTGCTGGTAAGCGAAAAGAAAATATCCGGGAACGACATGGCAACACGGATAAACTCATCAACAATATGACGGAGTTCCGAAGGATTACTCTTTAAAAAATTGCGCCGGGCAGGAACATTGAAAAAAAGATTTTTCATCGCGATGCTGGTTCCCTGTTGCATGGCAACTGCTTCCTGTTTGCGCACTACGCTGTTGTCGATCTCGATGCAGGTGCCAACAGTTTCATTCTCTCTCTTCGACTTTAGTTCTACCTGCGCCACGGCAGCGATACTTGCCAACGCTTCGCCGCGGAAGCCCATGGTCTTGATATGGAAAAGATCCTCAATATTTTGAATCTTCGAAGTAGCATGCCGTTCAAAACTCATCCGGGCATCGGTGTCACTCATCCCCTTACCATTGTCGATCACCTGGATGAGGGATTTACCCGCATCGTTTACAATCAACTTGATCTCCGTCGCACCGGCATCTACCGCGTTTTCCAGTAATTCTTTCACGGCGCTCGCAGGGCGCTGGATCACCTCACCGGCTGCAATCTGGTTAGCAATGTTATCGGGCAATAAATGAATGATATCTGGCAAAACGGCTCCTTATTTTTTGTTGCAAAATTAAGTAGTTAAACACGGCTTGATTTAAATATCTCCGAACATTCCCTCAACATTGGTTCGCGAATAGAATGGGTTGTGATAATTAAGTGTGGTAGCGCATACTTATCCTAAAAGCCAGCAGGTACGATCAAAGATGAAGCACAGACACGTCGCCTTCAATTCGTTAATTTGATGGCATTTAAAGGGTTAACTCTACAAAACTTCCTATTTTGCGATTACATCTTTCTCATATGCTGAAAATTTGCCTTGCCTCCTGTCTCCTGATTTTTATAAACTTCGTCGCTCCCGCCCAAACTACCGCTTCCCGCGATCGTGCAGGAAAGCTATGGGCTGACAGTGTGTTCAAAACCCTTTCGCAGGATGAACAAATTGCACAACTGATGGTGGTGCGCTTATCCGCTTATGACTTTAAAAACAAGGTGGCCATCTTCTATGATGAAAAAGTAGACAGCCTGGTAAAGCAGTACAACATTGGGGGAATTTGTTTGTTCCAGGGCAGCCCGGTTAAGCAGGCAGAAATATTGAATCGTTTGCAGTCGCATGCAAAAACGCCCATCCTGATGTGCATCGATGCCGAGTGGGGTGTGGGTATGCGCATGATCGACAGCGTATTGCCGCTGCCTCACCAGATGATGTTAGGTGCGGTTTCAGATGTAAGCATCCCGTATCGGTACGGACAAGTAGTTGCTGAGCAGTGTAAACGAATTGGGATCCAGGTTAATTATGCCCCGGTTGTAGATATCAACAACAACCCAAATAATCCCGTGATCAATGATCGTAGTTTTGGAGAAGACAAATATAAGGTCGCCCTGTTTGGAACCCAGTACATGAGGGGCATGCAGGATCTTGGCGTGATGGCCTGTGCCAAGCACTTTCCTGGACATGGAGATGTGGCCGTGGATTCGCATCACGATCTGCCTGTGATCAACAAAACGATGGCACAGCTCGACTCTCTAGAACTGTATCCTTTCCGGCAGTTGTTCAAGGCCGGCATTGGAAGTGCGATGATCGCCCATCTTTACATTCCTGCTATCGACAAATCGGAGAACCGTGCTACCTCTATTTCTAAAAACAATGTGACCGGATTGATGCGAGACCAATTGGGTTACCAGGGACTCACTTTTACCGATGCCCTGGAAATGCAGGGTGTTCAGAAATATTTTCCCAACGGGGCCGCTTCCGTAGAATCATTGATCGCGGGAAATGATATGTTGTGTTTGCCGGGAGATGTACCATTGGCCATCCAGGAAATTAAAGCGGCTATTGCTGATAACAGGCTCAGCTGGCAGCAAATTGAGCAACACTGCCGCAAGGTGCTGCAAGCAAAATATCAATATGGCCTTACCGCTTTGAAACCTATTAACACCGTAAACTTAACAGCAGACTTAAATAGCGAGGTGCCTGCAATGCGCCGCTTGATCGCTGAGCATGCACTAACGGTACTGCACAAAGGCACTGACGGCGAATTCCTGCTGCCAGCTGCAAAGACAACCGCGGCAAACGAAGTAGTTTATGTGGGTATCGGCATCAGTGCCGACAATGGACTTGCAACCAGGTTAAAGGCTGACTACAATGCAGATGTTTTCTTTTTTGATTACAAACAAGATTCTCTCAGGGTTGCACCAACCCTGGAGTTGATCCGGCAGCGGTACAAAAAAGTGATTGTTGGTGTACACGGATACAACAGAACACCTGCCAACAATTTTGGTCTAAGTAAAAACGCCATCGACCTCGTAAATCAATTACAGGAGCAACCCAACGCGACGGTGCTTGTTTTTGGAAACCCGTATGCGATCAAGAATTTCTGCAGTGCCAAAAACCTGGTAGCGTGTTATGAAGATAACAGTATTATCCACAATACGGCGGTGGATCTTTTACAAGGTAAGATCGCTGCTAAAGGGCGATTACCCGTTACCGTTTGCGAGGTATTTCCTTTTGGGTCGGGCATGGTTTCAACCGCTTTATCACAAGATCCAGAGACAAAAAGACAAGCCGTCGCCTTCAGCCGCATCGACTCTATTGCTACCGACGCCATTGAGAAAGGGGCAACGCCGGGTTGCGTAGTGCTGGTGGTAAAAGATGGCTCCATTCTCTTTAATAAAGCTTATGGACAATACTCCTTTGGCGGGGCAGAGCAGGTCAATTTAGAATCTGTATACGACATGGCTTCCGTGACGAAAATTTGCGCAACCACCATTTCAGTCATGAAATTATATGAGCAGGGTAAACTGGATCTCAAAAAGACCCTGGGAGAATACCTGCCTTGGGTGAAAGGAACAAACAAAGCATCTTTACAGATTGAAGATATCTTATTGCACCAGGCAGGACTGGTTCCCTACATTCCATTTTATAAAGAAGCGATCGATAGTAACGGCAAGCCCTATACGAAATATTTTGCTACGCAGCCCAGCGACTCGTTTAAAGTAAGGGTGGCTGAGAATTTGTACCTGCGCAACGATTGGAATGATACCATGTACCGGCGCATTTTACAAAGTCCCTTAAGCGCAAACAACAAGTATGTTTACAGTGATAATGATTTCATCTTCCTGGGAAAAATTGTTGAAGCAATCACAGGTCTTTCCTTAAATGAATATGTAAGGAAGGAATTTTATGTTCCCTTAGGTCTGAGCGCCGCCGGCTTCAAACCAAGGGAGCGCCTACCCATCGGCCGCATAGTGCCGACAGAGCGGGAACCGCTGTTTCGCTTACAACTGGTGCGGGGTGATGTGCATGATCCGGGCGCCGCAATGTTTGGTGGAGTGGCCGGGCATGCCGGATTATTCAGCACAGCTTACGATATTGCTATCGTAATGCAACTGCTGTTAAATGAAGGAAAGTTTAATGGCAAACAATACCTGCGCAAAGAGACGATCGATCTGTTTACAGCGTATCATAGTAAGATCAGCCGACGTGGATTGGGATTTGATAAACCGGAGAAAGATAATGCTACCCGGCCCGAAGCCTATCCTACTTTTTCTGCCTCCCCTAAAAGTTTTGGTCACACCGGTTTTACCGGCACTTGCACCTGGGCAGATCCTGAATCCAACCTGGTGTATGTTTTCCTTAGCAACCGGGTTTCGCCAAAGGGCGATAACCCTTTATTGGGAAAAATGAATGTACGACCTGCTATCCATGAGGCTATTTACGAAGCCATTGGGAAAACGAAAGTCAAATAAATAACAAGGGTATCTCCGGGAGGTGGTAAGGAAAAAACTTTACCGCCTTATTCATATAGTCACTTTCTTATTTAAGAAATGGTGCGGGACACCGGCTTTAAATTTGCAATGTAACAGCTAGGCGTAAACGCTCCTACGAAATACTTCAACCCTGTTCGGATTTGCCTATAATTTGTCCGAGCTTTCTGGTAGCTGGTCATACTCTCCTTTTAAGGAGTAAAATCCAAAGATCATGAGCCCGATGGCGATTGGTGTAAAGATGGCGATGATGATGATCCAGGGCACAGGCTTATTGATATCTTTTGTTCCTGCGGGATTAATGTTTTCAATAGCCCCCACCACCAGGAAATAAATGATTGCCGGCGCCAAGATCATCCACAACACCCCCATTATTCTTTTAAGTTGTTTCATACAAGGTCTATTTAGTTGTGTATGTTCTGATCTATTTTATTACTCAAATACAACGCACCTATCACGAAACAGAGTGCCGCTATCCCGATCGGGTACCAGAGGCCGACCAACGGATCGTTTGCAAAACTCGTCGACAATAAGGTTGCAATAAAGGGTACAAGTCCACCAAAAACGCCGTTACCAATATGATAAGGAAGACTCATCGAAGTATAGCGAATTCGTGTTGGAAAAAGTTCTACCAGGAACGCTGCAATCGGCGCGTAAGCCATCGTCACAAAGATGATCATGCACCAGACAAGGAAAGTAAACTTCCATTGAAGTCCGCTCTCGAGCACAACATCGGAATACGTTGTCGCTCCAACCCGGGCTGGTTGCATTTTATTTGAATTGCTCATGCTCAAACCAGGAGCTGTGCCCGGCACCGCACTGGACACATCGGAAGTGTCGGTTGTTTTTTCGGTAAATTGATTGCCCTGATAATTTAACACCCGCTCACGATGTGTTATAACCTGGGTGCGATTATTTAGCTGCAGTGTATCGGCAGTTGTTTTCACTTTCGTTTCGTCAACAGTGATATTATTCATGTCTGCTACCCATTGTTTTGGGTTCGCATCTTTCAAAAAAGTATTGAAGATCGGCCGGTAAAAAATAACACCTAACAACATTCCCGTAAGCATAATCCATTTCCTCCCGATGCGATCACTTAATGCGCCAAAAACCAAAAAGAATGGTGTGGCTAATCCAATGCCCCACAACAAGATCTCGCGGTTTTGCATGAACTCAATTTTGATCGCATTCTCCAGGAAGGATTGCGCATAAAACTGTCCGGTGTACCAGATAACTCCCTGCCCCATAACGGCACCGAATAACGCTAACAAGACCATCTTGAAATTTGCCCGGTGGCCAAAACTTTCTTTCAGGGGATTGACCGATGTCTTGCCTTCCTTTTTAAGCTTTGCATAAAGGGGAGATTCGCTCATCTTTAAGCGGATATAAATTGAAACACCCACCAGCAAAATTGAGATCCAAAAGGGATACCGCCATCCGCCCCACTCCATATTGAACGTGGCATCACTCATGTTTGCCTTAACCGCCATGATGACACCAAGCGCCACGAATAAACCAAGCGTCGCAGTTGTTTGAATCCAGCTCGTATAGTAACCACGTTTGTTGGCGGGCGAATGTTCAGCAACATAGGTTGCAGCACCGCCGTACTCTCCGCCGAGGGCAAGTCCCTGCACCAATCTTAGTAACAATACCAATAAGGGAGCAGCAATGCCAATGGATCTATAGCCCGGTACCAGGCCGATGAGGAATGTCGATCCGCCCATCAAAACAAGGGTTAATAAAAAGGTGGATTTGCGCCCGATCATATCACCGAGGCGACCAAAAACCAAGGCGCCAAATGGCCTCACAAGGAAGCCCGCTGCAAAGATCGCCAGCGTACTTAAGAGAGCGGCTGTTTCATTGCCTTCGGGAAAAAACTGTACGGCAATCGTCTTTGCCAGCATGCCGAAAATGTAGAAATCATACCATTCAATGAGAGTTCCAAGAGAAGAAGAAAAAATCACTTTACCAATACCTTTACCATCTGGTGACGCCATAGCTCGTTTTTAATTTTGAATCAATCGTTTGTTGGTGGTAATAATGATAAATATATTAAATTGGGCACGAGCAACCAATTTTATAAAACGAACGATTACAGAGCCATGGCCTATCCATACCAGATCACTTCCTTAGAACAATACAAAAAAGATTACCAGCGCAGTGTCGATGAACCGGAAGAATTCTGGGGAGCAATAGCTGAAAATTTTTTGTGGCGAAAAAAATGGGACAAGGTGCTCGACTGGAATTTTTCTGAACCAAAAATCGAATGGTTCAAAGGAGGCAAATTAAACATCACTGAAAATTGTATTGACCGCCACCTGGAAACGATGGGCGACAAACCAGCCATCATCTGGGAGCCAAATAACCCGGAAGAAAGAACACGTGTGGTAACCTATTCGCGGCTGCATAAAAGAGTTTGCCAGTTTGCCCAGGTGCTGATCAATAACGGTGTAAAAAAAGGTGACCGCGTTTGCATTTACATGGGCATGATACCAGAGCTTGCCTATGCCGTACTGGGTTGCGCCCGCATCGGTGCCATCCATAGCGTGATCTTCGGTGGCTTTTCTGCACAGAGTATCGCCGACCGTCTATATGATGCGCAGGCGGAGTTCATCGTGACCTGCGATGGCGCTTATCGCGGCGCGAAAGACATTCCACTGAAGAGCATCATCGATGACGCCCTCATCGGCAATCGCACGATTAAAAAAGTTATCGTGTACACGCGAACACGCACGCCGATCTCGATGTTGAAAGGCCGCGACGTTTGGTGGGAAGATGAAATGGAGCATGCGGAATCGCAGGTGGAGAAGGACAACATTGTTAGTTTCCCCGCGACAGAAATGGATGCTGAGGATCCATTGTTCATATTGTACACTTCGGGTTCTACCGGCAAACCAAAGGGTGTGGTACATACGATCGGCGGATACATGGTGTGGACCAATTATACCTTCATCAATACGTTTCAATACACGCCGGGTGATATCCATTTTTGTACCGCCGACATCGGCTGGATCACCGGGCACAGTTACATACTATACGGTCCATTGAGTGCCGGCGCGACGAGTGTGATGTTTGAGGGTATTCCCACCTATCCGGATGCAGGCCGGTTTTGGGATATCATTGATAAGTATAAGGTAAACATTTTATATACCGCACCTACGGCTATACGCAGTTTGATGAGTTACGGCATGGATCCCCTGAAGTACAAAGATCTTTCGTCATTGAAAACATTAGGGACGGTTGGTGAACCAATCAACGAAGAAGCCTGGCATTGGTACGATGAGCACATCGGTCAAAAGAAATGCCCCATCATCGACACCTGGTGGCAAACTGAAACTGGTGGCACGTTAATATCAAACCTGGCAGGAGTCACTCCGGCCAAGCCGAGTTGGGCAACCTTACCCATGCCCGGCGTACAACCGTTACTGGTAGATGAACATGGGGAAGAAGTGACCGAGCCGGATGAACATGGAATGTTGAAAGGTAACCTCTGTATTAAGGCTCCCTGGCCAGGAATATTACGTACAACCTATGGTGACCATGAACGCTGTCGCACTAACTACTTTGCTACTTACAAGGATCTGTATTTCACAGGTGATGGAGCCCTTAAAGACAAAGACGGAAACTACCGCATAACAGGCCGGGTAGATGATGTGCTCAATGTAAGTGGTCACCGCATTGGCACCGCGGAAGTTGAGAATGCCATCAACATGCATGCGGGAGTTGTGGAAAGCGCAGTTGTGGGTTACCAGCACGATATCAAAGGGCAGGGTATTTATGCGTTCGTCATTCACAGCAATGTACATGGAGATGAAGAACTCACCAGGAAGGATATTTTTCAAACCGTTTCAAGAGTGATCGGCGCCATTGCGAAGCCTGATAAAATTCAATTTGTGTCCGGCTTGCCAAAAACGAGAAGCGGAAAGATCATGCGAAGGATCTTGCGCAAGATTGCGGAAGGTGAAACAAAAAATGTCGGGGATATTACAACCCTGCTTGACCCGGGCGTTGTTGAAGAGATCATAAAAGGCAAACTCTAACAACCCAATTTCATATTCCACGGATCAGCGATGAATAAGATATCAAAATATTTTTTTCGAACCATTTTATTGTTGTTCGTACTGGCGAATGTGATCACCGCATTTCACGCCTACAAGTTTACCCACTTTTATGACCGGGACGAGTTTGTGCAAAAAGAGAAGGCCGACAAAAATGGTTGGGATATCGCGAAGGAAGTTTTCTTTGGAATCAACCTTGTTAAAAGATTGAATGCACCCGTTGAGGATTCTTCGGTTCAAACGATTCAGCTGGTAACAAAAGATGAGCTGAAAATTGAAAGCTGGTATATTCCGACTGCAACCCAGCCAAAAGGCACTGTCATTTTATTTCATGGCCATGGAGGTACAAAATCCGGCGTGGTTCGCGAAGCTTCCGAGTTTCGCAATATGGGTTACAACACTATGATGCCCGACTTTCGGGCGCATGGAAACAGCGATGGCAACAGTTGCACCATCGGTTACCATGAAACCGAAGAAGTAAAACTTGCCTATGATTTCATCCAGCAAAAAGGTGAAAAAAATATTGTGCTTTGGGGCATCTCCATGGGCGCAGCCGCCATCAGTAAAGCCATGGTCGATTACCCGCTGCAACCAAAAAAGCTCATCCTGGAAATGCCTTTCGGTTCAATCGTGGAGGCTACGGGCGGCCGGATCACGATGATGGGTGTTCCTGCAGAACCGCTTGCGACGATGATCACATTTTGGGGCGGCATAGAACACGGCTTCTGGGCTTTCAATATGAAGCCTGCAAATTTTGCCAAACAGATAAACGTTCCAACCTTACTCCAATGGGGCAGGCACGATGCTCGGGTTTCGCAAGTTGAGACCGATCGCATTTACGCCAATCTTCCTGCAAAAAAACGCCTGGTCATTTATGAAAACAGCGCACATGAATCGCTGTGTAAAAAGGAAAATGAAAAATGGCTGGCCGAAGTAAGCAGTTTCCTCGCTAATTAATTACATGCATCCACAGGAATTATCAATAAAAGATTTCACCTACGATTTGCCGGAAGAGAAAATTGCCAGCCAGCCACTGGAGGAACGCGATGCATCCAAATTGTTGGTTTACCGCGACGGCCTTATTGAAGAGAGTGAATATAGCCACCTGGAAGAACATCTGCCGGAAAATTCCCTGCTTGTTTTCAACAACACAAAAGTGATTGCTGCCCGCATCCTCTTTCAAAAACCAACCGGCGGGGTCATAGAAATATTTTGCCTGGAACCTTACGAAGACAACCATGACTACGCCTTGATCATGGCGAAGCAAGGTAAGGTTCGCTGGAAATGTTTGATCGGCGGTGCAAGCAAATGGAAATCAGGAAGCCTGGAAAAAACAACTGTGCTGGCTAATGGCGAATCCATAAAATTAGCAGCCAGGCTGATAGAGCGGCTAACAGAAACTTATGTAGTTGAACTCAGTTGGGAGCCTGCCAGTCTCAGCTTTGCAGAAGTGATCTCCAGCATGGGCAGTATTCCCTTGCCACCATATATCAAACGCAAGGCTGGGGAGACAGATAAGGTGCGATACCAGACGGTATATGCCAGGCATGAAGGATCTGTAGCAGCTCCTACGGCCGGACTTCATTTTACGCCGGCCATTTTTGAAGCGTTAAAAGCCAGGAAAATTTCGCAGGCTTACGTAACACTCCATGTGGGAGCAGGCACTTTCAAACCGGTAAAAGCTGCGAGCATGGCCGGGCATGAAATGCATGCTGAATGGATAGATGTTTCCCTTTCCACCATTCAAACATTGATACAAAAACTTGACGATGGGATCATTGCTGTTGGTACCACTTCAGTGAGAACTTTGGAAAGCCTGTATTGGATGGGCGCCAGGATCTTCAATTCACCGGAAATAGAAGTCGATCAACTCGCAATCCGGCAATGGGATGTTTACGAAGCGCCATTGATGGGTGTTACTTTGAAAGCAGCCGAAGCACTAGGTGCGCTAGTAGCCTGGATGGAGAAAAATGGACTGGATCGGCTCATTACCCAAACTCAAATTTTAATTGCGCCGGGATACCGATTTCGGATACCCATAGCTATCATTACGAATTTTCATCAGCCACAATCAACCTTGCTGTTACTGGTGGCAGCCGCCATTGGGTCCGACTGGAAAAGAGTGTACAATCATGCCCTTGCAAATGATTTCCGCTTCCTCAGCTATGGTGATGGATGTTTATTGTTTTTGGATAGAACGAGGTAAGAAATAAATTGAAAGGGGAACTTTCAATTACTGTTGAATAGTGACCGGGGTGCCTACGGGGATATAACTAAAAAGGTCTTTCATCTCGGTGTACTTAACCGAAACACAGCCGTCGGTCCAGTTATAAAAATTATCTACGGTCCATTCTTCTTCCGGGCGGGTGGCATGAATGGCTATCCCGCTGCCGATCTTCGCATTTTTTGGCAAGATCCCGCGCTGTTTTCTGTCAACAAATCTCTTATAACTGGTTTCGTTGGGATAATCCAATAAAAGCTCTGGGCCCCATTTTTTATGGATCTTTTTTTGAATGATCTTGAAACGGCCGTCTGGCGTTTTCTTATCACCCTCCTTCATTTTATCACTGAGGTCGCGACTCCCAAATACGATGGGGTAGGTTGCATACCAGCCTTCGTCATCATATACTTTTAATTCGTAATCAGATTTATCAACGACGATATAGTAAGGATTAGCAGCCGGAGCAGGTTTTCTCATCCGACTGGTTTCAGTAGAATTTGATGATGATGATGTATATGAAGAAGGGGAATCAACTGGCGACACAAAGGCCATTAAAGCAGAAATGATACAGATTATTAAAATCGAAGACAAAACAGAAATTTTCATAACCCGAAAATAATTTGTGATCTCTGTTTAAACGTTTTCGCATCGAAAATATTATCCACGTAATCTCAATATTACTAATGCTTTAACATATTAAAGGCGTCAATGAATGCCTTATGCAGGAAAATTTCAAGCGACTTTTAACGTAAAAATCAAGCAGGTTGAACTCTCATTTCGACGCTAGAAATTAGTTTCCAAGACCATAAATTCCGTAGAATAAATAAATGCCTTCATCAAAATAAAATACCTCCAGCAGGGCCGGAGGTATCCATCATACTAAGTTTAATTGATTACCAGTTGCTCAACCGGATACCGAGGGTATAGGGCCGCATATCCAAGCCATCTGAGTACATCGAGGTTGGACTGTAAGATCCATACAGGCGTACCGGTCCCAGGCCGAGTTCTCCCACATAAGCAAATTTGAAACGTTCCATTCCATAGTCTCCTTTATTTTTTCTTTTTCCCCGCTCGTCGCTCACTTGTTTATTGCGCTGGCTATAAAGGTAGCCTGCACTTACGCCTACGCTTAGACTTAATCCCTTGTTTTCGTACGCCGGGTTCGTGCTGAAATTCAACATAAATGGAACAGTGAGGTAATCAGCTGCCAATTTATTCTTGGAAAAATTGACAGAGTCCCTGAAAATAATGGGGAGTGACACCGGTGGATTGACGAATGGATTGGTTTCTTTATAGCTTACCGCGGTTTTGTAGCGGTAATTATTCAATTCTAAACCAAGACCATACTTCAGGTTAACATGATGCTTGATCAGGTTCAGGCGCTGGATAAAAAACCAGATATTGACGTTGATACTTTTTCCTGTGCGTAATTTAAAGTCGCCTTCACCCAACGGCGCTGTGCCGGGCCTGTTATAGAGGTAACTTCCGGTGCTACCATAATTTGTTTGGTCGTCGTACAATGAAAAACCAAGATCAACAACGCCCCAATTTGTACTGATGTTGGAAAGTTTGCCTTTGTTACTGTGTCTTCCAACCCGGAAGTTTGGCCCGTCTTTGTGTTCGGTGTCCGCCTTGCTTTTGTCCTTGATGATGATCATGTTGCCGACGCGAATGGTATCGATCTTTCCTGTGTAGGTGCTGTCTTCCTGTGCTTTAGCAACTGTGCAAACCACTGCCAGTGCCATTAATGTAAATAGCTTCTTCATGTTGTTTCTTTTAATGTTTTTTATTGAATTGCAAATTCCAGGTTGGCAACTTTAATGTTGTTACCTTCTTTTACATTGGCAGTGCGCTCAATTACTCTTTTTACTTTCTTAAAAAATCCTCCCAGCTTTGTTTTTTTTACTTTGTCTTCTGGTAAAAAGAACACGTGGTCTTCATTTCTATTCTCAGCTTCATTGAAAGATGCTGTAGTGGCAAAAGTGTTGGTTGCATCAGCTTTTGGGTATTCATCGGTAACATTTTCATTCTTCCCGGTTCGAATGTTGTTATCAGATATTTTAGGTGTTACGCTGGCTGTGATTGTATTGTTACTGCTGGATCTGTTAATGTTTTCAGAAGAGACATCGGACAAATTATTAGTTCGCCCTGTCGTTTTTAGTGCGACTTCTTCTTGTGTTATTTCGCCGACAATTTTAGGAGTGCGTTTATTGGTAGGCGCTACTTCTTTTATTTCCTGAACGGGTTTTTGTGCAGCCTGTGCCAGGGTTGAGGCTGGTTCAGGAGTTGTTGGTTGTGGCAGCGCCTGTTGATCTTTTACAGCCGGAGTTTTTGGTTGAACAGCGGGTGCTGGTATATCCACTGTAGCCACGGGCTCCACGTTGGTTGCCTGCCGATCGTTATTCAAATAACCAACCCCGGCCCAGGTGGCAACACCTATTAACATGGCCGCGGCAGCCACTCGTAACCAGGGAAATGCTACAACTCTTCCTGCCTCATGCCGGTATAATATCTTGTTATCCGGGAAAGGAATGTGTTCATTTTTATCAAGCCTCGTGGCTTGCAACAACTCCCATTGTTTTTTTACTGAAGGGTCATTTTGGATAAGCCTGGTAATTTGTTGGTGTTCGGGGGAGGATAATTCATTATCAAGGTGCAATAGCAACTGCTGTTCAATTTCATTTGCGCTGGTTGCCGACCTAAATAAGCTTTCTTTAAAATCAAATTCCAGCTCGTCTGCTTTCAGCACCGTTTGCTGAAGCATGACCAACTCTTCTTCCAAATCGGGATTAATCTGTACAAATTGATCGACAGCGATTTTTTGCTCAGCCGACAACTCGTTGTCGATGTAGAGTAAGAAAAAGCTTTCGTAATTATTGCGGTTTATGTTCATGATCGTTTCTTCAAATTAAAAAAATCCTGGATTCAATGCGAACCCATTTCAAATGACATTCTCCGGGCTCACAATGTAAGACCGTAATTGTAACCTGGCGCGGTGCAGGTAAACCTTTACCTGGCTTTCATTCAACCCGGTAATTTTCCCGATCTCTTCGTAACTGTATCCTTCATAATCTTTCAGCATCACCAAACTTTTCTGTGTTTCATTCAGTTTGTTCAAGGCGTCCTGTAAAATCCGCTTGGAGTCATGGTGAACATCCCGGGTAACCTTTGAATTTTCATTAAAGTCTTCCCTCAAGGTAATGCGCTTATTTTTACGGATCACGTCGATCATCTGGTGGTACGCCACCGTAAACAGGTAACTCTTGCAACGGTCATTGTCGACCGTCTCCCTGTTCACCCACATTTTTTCAAAAGCACCCTGTACTACATCTTTTGCATCTTCCGCGTGGCCCATATTCTTATATATAAATCGGTACACATTGTCTGCGTACTGGTTTACACAATTATTATATTCTCTTTCAGTCATACAGCAGTTGGTGCTGGTTTAGTGTTTGAATTGGCAAATGTGCTATTAATACGGCTGAAGCAATAAAAAGTTACAACTAAAAATTAATTTATAAGGCAGGGCGCATGAGTAACCCGGTTAGCAGTTCCCACCGGGAATAGGAGGTGCGTTCCATCATTAGGTTTCCCTCGCCGCCAATTCCTATGTTATGCAGGCTTCGGGTTGCCCGGATCTCCGCTTTTGAAGACATGATCAATAACAGCAGGGAACTTGCCGCCAGGGTCATCAAAAGCATCAACGATCTTTTTATTCGCATGCAGGTTTTTTTTGAATGAAACGGTGAGCCTGTCCGAATGTTACAATCTTTATTAATTTCCTTCAACTATTGACCGATTAACGGGGGCTTGCCTATTTTTGCCCATTAAACTATTTGCATGAATACAAGTTTTGTTACGAGGATAGCAGGAGAACTTGCTGAGATAGAATCCGCCGGTCTGTATAAAAAAGAGCGCATTATTACAAGCGAACAGGGCGCAGAAATCATCGTTGGTGGCCGAAGCGTGTTGAATTTTTGTGCGAACAATTACCTCGGGCTGTCTTCGCATCCTAAAGTTGTGGCCGCTGCTAAAAAATACATTGACCATCGTGGTTACGGCATGAGCAGCGTGCGTTTTATCTGCGGAACGCAGGACATTCACAAGGAGCTGGAAAAAAAACTATCGGAATTTTTAGGTACAGAAGACACCATTTTGTATGCTGCCGCTTTTGATGCCAACGGGGGTTTGTTCGAGCCATTGTTTGGAGAACAGGATGCCATTATCAGTGATGCGTTGAACCATGCCAGCATCATCGACGGAGTGCGCTTGTGTAAGGCGCAGCGCCTCCGCTACGAGCACAACAATATGGAAGACCTGGAAAACAAACTAAAGGAATCTGCTCACCTGCGCAGCCGCATCATTGTAACGGATGGCTCCTTTAGTATGGACGGAACCATCGCCCAGCTTGACAAGATCTGCGACCTCGCAGATCAATATGACGCCATTGTAATGATCGATGAGTGCCATTCTTCCGGATTCCTGGGCACAACAGGCCGCGGTGCACATGAATACCGCGGTGTACTTGGCAGGATCGATATCATAACCGGAACCCTCGGGAAAGCGTTGGGAGGTGCAAGTGGTGGGTTCACGAGTGGAAATAAGGCGATCATTGAAATGCTTCGGCAACGCAGCCGCCCGTATCTTTTTAGCAATACACTCGCACCAAGTATTGTCGGTGCGTCCATCGCGGTGCTGAACATGCTCAGTGAGACCACGGAGTTACGCGACAAACTGGAATCCAATACCCGATACTTCCGCGAAAAAATGACGGCAGCGGGATTCGACATCAAACCCGGCGAACACCCCATTGTGCCGATCATGTTGTACGATGCCGTGATAGCTCAAAATTTTGCTGCCAAATTATTGGATGAAGGAATTTATGTGATCGGGTTTTTCTTCCCGGTGGTTGCAAAAGGCCAGGCAAGGATCAGGGTTCAGTTAAGTGCAGCACATGAGCCTGCCCACCTTGACAAAGCGATTGCGGCCTTCACCAAAGTTGGAAAAGAGCTCGGCGTTATTAAATAAGATCATCCTTCGGAATTCAACAAATCATTTTCACCATGACCGACACAGCAGACACATTTCTGGCCAAGAGTAAGATAAAGTCGGCTGATCTCGATCACCGGCGGAAGATCAACTTTAACATCGGCAAATACAATTCAAAAGTCCCGGAGGGAAAAGAACAGTTCGCAGACGTGAACCTGGCAAGGGAGCGGGCGAAAAATTTGAAGTGGCGTGCCATTGAAAACCTTGATCAGCAACTAGAAAGCTTTGAACTGAATTTCACCCGCCGCGGAGGAAAGGTGGTATGGGCTGAAACCGCTGAGCAAGCCATCGAAGAAATTTTGCGCATTTGCGCAGAAAAGCAATGCACCAAAGTGGTGAAAAGCAAGAGCATGGTCACCGAAGAAATTCACCTGAATAAAGCGCTCGAAGCGAAATCCATCGAAAGCGTTGAGACTGATCTCGGTGAATACATCCAGCAACTGGATGGTGAAGCTCCCTATCATATTGTTACGCCGGCGATGCATAAAAGCAAAGAAGATGTTGCAAAGCTTTTCCACGAAAAATTAGGAACGAATATCAACCTCACACCCACTGAGCTTACCCAGGTAGCCCGTGTTATTCTCCGTGAAAAATATGTGCAGGCAACCGTTGGCGTTACCGGCGCCAATTTTATCATCAGTGATATTGGCGGTATTGCAGTTACGGAAAATGAAGGTAATGCCAGGCTGAGCTGCGCTTTCCCAAAAACACATATTGTGATCGTAGGGATCGAGAAGGTAATTCCCTCGCTCACTGATCTTGGATTATTCTGGCCTTTACTTTCCACGTTTGGCACGGGCCAGAAAGTGACGGTTTATAACACGGTTGTGACCGGCCCGCGCCAGGCAAATGAACCCGATGGTCCCGAAGAAATGATCGTGATCCTGCTGGATAACGGGCGCACGAACATCCTAAAAAATCCCAAACAGCGGGAAAGCTTGTATTGCATCCGGTGCGGCGCCTGCCTGAATGCCTGCCCGGTGTATAAGAATATTGGCGGACATAGTTACGGCGCCACGTATAGTGGACCAATTGGGAGCGTGATCACGCCAAACCTGCAAGGCATGCAGGATTTCAAACATTTGAGTTATGCGTCTTCGCTTTGTGGCGCCTGCACCCAGGTTTGTGCGGTAAAGATCAACCTACACGAACTGCTGTTAGAGAACCGGCATGAGGCTGTAGAGGAAGGATTGAGTCCGATGTCGGAGAAGATAGCCTGGAAGATCTGGAAGGTCGCTAGCCTGCGCCGGGGCATGATGAATCTCGGCAACGGGCCGCTGAAAAATAAAGTAGTCAATGGCCTTTTCAAAGGTTGGAAACAACATAGAAGCGAACTGGAATTTAGTCCGAAAACTTTCAATGAGCTATGGAAGGAGCGCTTTAAAAAATAACGGTGCTGCTCACCCAATTCATTTATTTTTAATAGCCGCCTGATGCCGGCTTTTTTTATTTCCATGCTGCTCCTTTATACCAACCATATTTCGCCACGCCTGGTATACATCACCAGTTTTATGTTGGGTGATTTGCTGGGAATGCAAATTAAGCTGACAACTAACGTTGACGATCACCTGCGCCACAGTGGCGCAAAAATTAATTACAGCGACCAGCAATTACACGGGGACGGGCTGCAGGTTATTCCACATGGATTGTTATTTGAAAAAACGATTCAACCACAACAGGTCGATTGCCTTTTTTTCAAAGAGCAGGTCGCTTTTTTTAAAACAGGCGGGCCTGATCTTTTCTTTGATGTTTTCGCTGCCGCATTCTACCTGCTTTCGCGGTACGAAGAATATTTGCCGCATAAGAAAGACATGTATGGCCGTTTTGCGCATGAGGAATCCCTGGCTTTTCAAAATGGTTTTTTAGATCAGCCGCTCATTAATCATTGGGCGCTACAACTTGGATATTTCATCCAACAAAAATTTCCTGAGACGAAAATAAAAATGCCGGCTTTCAAATTTCTTCCCACCTACGATATTGACATCGCATTTTCATTTAAACATAAAGGCCTTCTTCGTTCTATCGGTGGCAGTTTGAAATCGCCCACTCTAAAAAGATTCCTGGTATTGGCTGGTATGAAACCGGACCCGTACGACGCATTTGAGTGGATGGATGATCTGCATGCGCAACACAAGCTGCAACCCAGGTATTTCTTTCTCCTGGCGGAAAAAAACAGCCGGTACGACAAACACATTTTACCGCGTAAAAAAGCGCTTCGCCAATTGGTGCAACGCCTGTCTACAAAATACCCGATCGCTATTCATCCATCCTGGCAATCCGGTGACGATCCTCAGCTACTTGAAAGTGAACTGAAACAACTGGAACTGATCAGCGGTCAACAGGTTTCGCATTCGCGGCAACATTACATTCGGTTTAATTTACCCGATGGCTACCGACGATTGATCAATGAAGGAGTTACAGATGACTATTCCATGGGTTATGGCAGCATCAATGGATTTCGTGCTTCCACAGCATCTCCTTTCTTTTGGTACGACCTTGAGCGAGAGGAAACTACCGAGTTACGGATACATCCTTTTTGTTTTATGGAAGCCAACTCATTTTATGAACAGCAGTTGGGTGCTGCTGAAGCCTGCGCGGAACTTAAAAAATATGCCCGGGTTTGCCAGCGCGTTGGAGGTACGATGATCACAATTTGGCACAACCATTTTCTCGGTACAGAAGCCAGGTTTGAATCCTATCGAGACATGTATAAAAAATTTATTGAAGAAGGGTTCGAATAATATTGCTTAAAAAGCACATATATTTTTTCG
>JAURWD010000278.1 GCA_030655145.1 Ferruginibacter sp. | reverse complement strand
AGTCAGGTCTTGAGTTAATTTCTCTTTTTCCTGGGTCAACACAACTTTATCTTGTGTAAGTGTTTGATTATCCTGTGAAAGACGTGCAATTTCGGCTTCCATGTTTTCGATTTTTCCGTTCAACGTTCCGATCAAAGATTTAGCTCTTGAAAGTTCAGCAGCAGTAGCGTTTTTCTTATTTAAGATGCTGCGGATCTCTGCTTTTACTTTCGTGATTTCGCCGCTCTTTTCAGTCAATTTAGCTTGCAAGCCAGTGTTAATGCTTGACATAGAATCTAAACGTGCAAGAGATGCGTCAAAACTTTTTTGAACTTCACTTTTCTCTGTAGATACAGTTGCAATCTGTGTCTCCTGCTGTTTGATAACCTCGCCGGTTTTGTTTTTATCAACTGCGAGAAAAGCTCCCAGGCCTATAACTCCAGCTGCTAACACACCTATAACTGCGTTACGGTAGTCTTTCTTTACTGGTCTATTTTCTGGATTTGTTGTTGGAAAATTATCTGTAGTGCTCATGATATTTTTGTTTTAGATAAAAAATAAAATCGTAAGAAATATAAAAATTTGGCGCCCGACCGCTAGATTTCCAAAATCGTGCCATAAATGATTTATGTAATATATTTTTCTGCCTGGAGAAGGCTGAAAACATAACCTTTTAAGCAGGTAAAAACGATTAGGAAATACGATGTAATATATAAGATCAATCCGCTGAAAGCCTTACTGTTAAAGAATCTTCAAAAACTGGCATGTTTTTCTTCATACGGATAAATGGCTCCAAAAGTTGACCACACAAAAAAACTGTTTCACAGCCTTAACAGGCTGATTTGCATCAAGTTCATCCTACTAATATCTTTGATAAGGCAGGTAAAACTGGTACTTGTACGAGTGGATCTTACGTAGATCTCCGCGGGTAAAACGCAGATGTTACGCTCGCGTCAGTATTTACTCTATCGGCTAAAAAGAGCAATAACGCTCTTGTCAGAGAACCGTCACTGCTGCATCTTTGTGTTAAGAAAATGAATGAAAAGATATCGTCACTCAAATTCTTAAATAAATCCAAACCCTACCAAAAGCCAAAAAAAACCAATGTCCGGGTCTATGCCTTCAAAAGCGATGATGATCCAAAAAACCAAGAATCCAAAACCTAAAGAAGACCAAAAAAACCAATGTCCGGATCTATGCCTTCAAAAGCGATGATGATCCAAAAAACCAAGAATCCAAAACCTAGAGAAAACCAAAAAAACCAATGTCCGGATCTATGCCTTTAAAAGCGATGATGATCCAAAAACCAACGATCCTAATCCTAAAGAAGACCAAAAAAAACCAGTATCCGGGTTTATGCTTTCAAAAGCGATGATAACCCAAAAAGACCAAACTCAATATCCTAGCCTATGCTTCACAGCGATGATGGCAAAAGACCGAACACACTGAAACCAGGAACGAATTCTGGGAGACGAAAGTCTCAAAATTAATGATCCCACGAACTTCACAAGAGTTCAACAAAAACTTACTTCCACAGGCTATGAAAGACCAATAGCTGTGGAAGTTTTTCTTTTATAGTGTCCCTCCCGATCAATTCTTCCAGCCGTACTAGAAAATTATCTACAAGGTTATTGCCTTTATCGCTACACCAAAACAAGCTACTCCACCTCAATTTTACCGGCAGACTGTTCGTTTATATTAGCCGGTCGTTTTTAGCTGGTACAATACAACTTGCTGCAAATGCAATAGTTAGTATCGGCACCATTTCCAGGTAATTCGCCGGTAAAAAAATATCCAGGCGACAGTCGCAACATGAACAAAAACCAAATTGAGCTTTTTATCCAACGAAAAATCAGAAATGCCTTTTAAGCCTCATTTCCTCCACTTTACTTACAGCGTCGGAATTACAATTCATCAGCAGGAGTTTTTCCTTTGTCATGCGTCAACTGTAGGCATATGAGCGCAAAGTTGGATTGTATCATGATCATTGACGACGATGAACCAACCAATTTCATCAGCTCCCTGGTATTAGAAGAGGTGAACTGTGCGGAGCAAGTACTGGTTTTTGAAAATGCTGAGAAAGCATTAAATCATATCAGGCGGAACCTCATCGCCGGTAACTTAAGCCAGGTTCCGCAATTGATCTTTCTGGATATCAACATGCCGCGGATGAATGGCTGGGAATTTATGGAGGCCTTTAGCCAGTTAGTTGCTGAACAACAACCGGTAATAATTATGTTGACCACCTCCCAAAATCCAGAGGACAAACTTCGGGCTCAACAGATTTCAGCTATTGCATCATTTGAAACCAAACCGATCACTCCGGAGTTGGTCCATACAATACTCGAAACCCATTTTCACCTTCCTACCACCGAGCTACCTGCCAAATTATCTCGAACAGAAGGAAGTCATTCGCATCCAAAGTCAAAAACAAGTATATGAGGCTCGGCACCTTCCTGTTGCTTTTATGTTTGCAGGTTTGCGCTACCGGCGCGAAAGGCCAGGTCGTTTCCCCCAAGTTTCGACATCTTTCCACCGCCGATGGACTATCACAAAACTCCATCTTCTCTATTTTAAAAGATAGCCGTGGTTTTATGTGGTTCGCCACTGATGACGGGCTGAACCGTTATGATGGCTATAATTTCCAGGTGTACCGACACGACCCACAAAATCCTGCAAGCATCATTAATAATTCGCTCAGCGGCCTCGCCGAAGATGATGCTGGCAATCTTTGGATCGTGACTGCCGGTGGACTGGAAAAATTTGACCGCTCGTCGGAGACATTTATTCATCACCGGTCCTCCAATACTAACCGGCTTTTTCGAAATATTTTCATCGATGGCAAAAAGCGAATCTGGCTGGGATCGACAGACGGATTCTGTTTATTTGACCCGGCGCAAAAAACATTTCGTTTTTACCAGCACAACCCGGCAGATTCAAATAGCTTAAGCAACAATTTTGTTACACGTATCATCCAGGATGCACAAGGGATGCTGTGGATTGCGACGCGAAATGGCCTGAATGTTTTTAACCCGGAAAAAAAGACCTTTAAGCACTTCTATCATGATCCCTTGAACCAGGGAAGTATTGATGTGGGGTTTGTAAAAACATTGTTTAAAGATCACCAGGGAAACATCTGGGTGGGTATGCAAGGCAGTGGTGTCGCCTTGTACAATCGTAGGCAAAACCAGTTTACCCGCTTTCGACACGATCCGGTCATTAGCACCAGTCTTGGGTATAATGACATTCTTTCTTTCAGCGAAGATCTCTCAGGCCGGGTTTGGATAGGTACAGAAAATGGCGGCATCAGTATTTACGATCCCGTGTCCCGCAATTTCACCACCCATAAAAACAGCGACATTGATCCAGGCAGTTTGTCTGGCAATTCAGTGTACTGTTTATATAAAGATGATATCGGGAACATGTGGGCAGGCACCTGGTCGGGAGGAATAAATTTTCTGCCACTTTTCGGTGACAAATTCCAGCACCATACAAAGAAGCCCTATGTTTCAAATAGCCTGAGCAGTAATATGGTCCTGTCTATCGCCGGAGATTCAAGCGGAAATGTTTGGATCGGTACCGACGGTGGAGGGTTAAATCGTTACGATCCCACAACCGGCAACTATACCCATTTTTCGAATGAGGGTGACGGCAAACCTGGTATTTTCAATAACTATGTGGTGTCGGCAGTGGAATACAAACCCGGTGTTTTAGCATTGGGTTTCCACCGTGGTGGTATAGATATTTTTGATACACATGCCAAAACGTTTAAGCACTATGTGACCCCGGATCCTAATTTGAACAGGCGCACGCAGCAGAGCGTCAACATTACCTATAAAGACAGGCAGGGAGATCTCTGGCTTGGCACAAATGACAATGGGGGCCTATTTCGATTTAAAGACAAAACTGAAACCTTCGATCACTTCGCTCCAGACCCCCAAAACAAGAAAAGTATTTCAGGTACCCTGGTTCATTGTGTTTATGAAACCCGCTCGGGCGAGTTGTTTGTAGGTGGCGACCGGGGACTAGATTTATTTGATCGTAAAACAAGAGAGTTTACCAATTTTAGAAATGACCCTGCCAACCGGCTAAGTCTGGGTAATAACATTGTTTATTGTATCCTCGAAGACAGGCATGGTGATCTCTGGATCGGCACTGCAGGCGGCCTGAATCATTTCAACCGGAGAACCAACACTTTTAAAGTTTATACAGAGCGTCAAGGTCTTGCCAACAACGTTGTTTATGGCATTCTGCAAGATAAAAATGAACGTTTGTGGATAACCACAAATAAAGGAATGTCACGCTTTGACCCGGCCACGAAAGATTTTAGAAATTTTGATGTGCATGATGGCCTTCAAAGCAACACCTTTAAGCCAAAGGCAGCCTGGCAATCCCCGGAGGGACAAATATTTATAGGCGGTGTAAATGGTTTCAATTCTTTTTATCCAGACAGCATACTCGAAAACAGTTATGTACCACCGGTGTACCTCACCGGTTTCCAGGTCTTTAATAAACCTGTGTCCATTGGGGAAGGATCGCCCTTAAAAAATTCTATCAATGAGGCAAAAGAGATCATTCTTAAGTATAGTCAATCAGTTTTTACCATTGAGTTTGCAGCCTTAAATTTTACCCAGCCATTACAAAACAGTTACGCGTACATGCTGGAGGGTTTTGACGAAGACTGGAACCAGTCAGGTAATAAGCGTTCAGCAACCTATACCAACCTTAATCCAGGTACTTACATTTTTAAAGTGCGTGGCAGTAACAATGATGGTGTTTGGAACATGAATGGCACCTCGGTAAAAATTACGGTGCTCCCACCTTTTTGGCTAACCTGGTGGTTTGTTACAGCCATGATCCTGTTACTTATTGGATTGATCATCGCAGTATACCGCTTTCGACTTCGGGCAATTAAACACCAGCAGGTGGTACTGCAACAAAAAGTAGCCGAACAAACTTTGCAGCTGGTTCATTTGAATAAGGAAGAGAGAAAGGCGCGACTCGAAGCTGAAGCATCGCGGGCGGAATCGGAAATTGCCCGGCAGGAAGCAGCACTCGCCAATAAAGAATTGCAAAGCAAAAACCTGGAGCTGGAACAATTTGCCTATGTGGCTTCTCATGACCTGCAGGAGCCGTTGCGGACGACCACAAGTTTTGTGAAATTGCTGGAGAAGGAATTGAAAGGTTCTGCCGGCACAAAAGCTGATAAATACCTCGCATATATTTCTGATGCCTCGGGCCGGATGCAAACATTGATACGCGACCTGCTGGATTTTTCCAGGATCGGAATCAAGCATCCTGTTGAACCGGTAGAATGTAACCGGCTGATGAAACACGTGCTTGCTGACCTTGCTGTGGCGATCCAGGAAACCAAGGCGGAAATATATTATGATGATCTGCCGGTGGTACATGGGCATAGTACCGAACTAAAATTGCTTTTTCAAAACCTGTTGATCAACTCCATTAAATTCAGGAAGAAAAATATTTCTCCATTGATTGAGATATCCGTTGAAAGGCAAGGCATGTACCGACAATTTGCTTTCAAAGACAATGGAATTGGCATCGACAAACAATACAACGACCGCATTTTTAATATTTTTCAGCGGCTGCATACACGAACTGAATACGAGGGATCCGGCATCGGACTTTCGCATTGTAAAAAGATCGTAGAAATGCACCAGGGAAAAATCTGGGTAGAGTCCATGCCCGGACTTGGAAGTATTTTCTACTTCACCTTGTATGATCCCGATCCAACCCGCATAAATCCAAACTAAATTCCTCCTGTCGATTATTTTGAAACTGTGAATATCTTTAACATTCACAAAAACTCTATGGTCAATCAATTCAAGCACCTGCTGAATGCGCATTTTGGAATGGGGAGGGTGCCGGCAGACCTGAACAAATTACTGGAAGATGTTAATGCCGCGATGGAAACGGACCAGGCAGAAATTTCAAAATTGAAACTTCAAATCAGGCAGCAGCAGGAGAAAACCATTTCGCTGGAGCAGCAACTTTTAAAGGAAACATCCGAAGTAAAGGCAGCGCATGACGAACTAAGCGAATTTTTTACCCAGGTACATGAAGGCTTTTTTACCCGCGACATTATCGCCGACGCATACACCAATATGTCGATCGGTTGCGAGAAGATATATGGTTACAGCATAGAAGAATTTTTTTCGAATAGCAGGTTGTGGTTCGAGGTAGTGCATCCGGAAGACCGGCAGGTGCTGGAGACAGAATCCGCTGTGTTGATGAATGGAGAAACCGTTGAAAGCATTTATCGCATCATCCACAAAGACGGCAGCATCCGTTGGGTGGAAGTAAAAGCAGTACCTACGTTGGTGGACAACGTGCTCTCCAGGGTCGATGGGGTTGTAAATGATATTACAGAAAGAAAAAAAGCAGAGCTGGCATTATTATCCAACGAGCGCCAGCTGGACCTCATTTATAATACCGTTACCGAAAGTATTTTCATGATGAGTGTTGAGCCTGGTGAAAGGTTTCGCTTTGTTTCGATCAACCAGGCATTTACTACAACCACCGGCACATCAATAGATCAATTAATTGGAAAAGACCTGGAAGACATTCTCCCGGAAGTTTACAGGGAACATACACTTGAAAAGTATCGAACAGCGATCCGTACCGGTAAGGCAATGACCTGGGAAGAGCATTGGCACAATGAAACAACCGGGAGGGTAACTGGTATATTAACTATTACGCCTGTGATAGACCAACATGGAAATTGCAGCGAGATCATCGGGTCCATGCAGGATATCAGCGAACGGGTGAAGGTTGAAGAGAATTATGAAGCGTCGCAACAAAATTTTCAATCACTGGTCAATACTATTGAAGGTATTGTGTGGGAGTCTGATGCGGTAAGCTTCGAATTTGTTTTTGTAAGCCGGCAAGCAGAAGTGATACTAGGTTACCCTGTTGAAAACTGGATTGAAGACCACATGTTTTGGCGTGATCACCTGCACCCGGAAGATCGGGACGCAACGGTAGAACGCTTCATGACAAACACGCGGCAACGACGATCCCATAAACTCGAATACCGGATGATCGCTGCTGATGGCCGCGAAGTTTGGTTCCAGGATAATGTGACCGTGGTGAGCCATGAGGATGGCAGCGGGTATGTCCGCGGCATCATGGTGGAGATCACGGACAGAAAACGAACTGAAAAAATCGTGCAGGATAGCCAGGAGCGTATTGAGCTAATTATGTCCGCAGCTCTCGATGCTATCATTTGCATGGATCCCGATGATAAGATCACTTTTTGGAACCCGCAGGCGGAAAATATTTTTGGCTGGAAGTCGGAGGAAGTAAAAGGCAAATCTCTCTCCGCCTTGATTATACCTGAACGTTTTCGCGAAAGACATAAACAGGGATTAAAAAATTACCTTAAAACAGGTGAAGGACCAGCACTGAATGTGTTGCTTGAATTAAACGCCATCAGAAGAACGGGTGAAGACTTCCCGGTGGAACTAACGGTATTGCCTATTCGCCAGGCAGGAGAAGAATTCTTTTGCGCTTTCATTCGTGACATCACCGAAAGAAAAAAAGCCGTAAAGCAGATCACTGATAGCGAGAGAAGATATCGCTTACTTTTTGAGCAGAATCTTGCGGGTGTGTATCAAACAACGTTATCCGGCGACATCCTTAATTGCAACCAGGCCTTTGCAAATATGCTTGGCTATCGTTACCCGGCCGATCTGTTATTTTCTAACATTACAGACCATGAACTCCCAAATAATAACGTGGGAACTTACCTGGAAGAACTGCAGGAACAAGGCCGTCTCTACAACCACGAGGTCATCCTTAAAACAACAGAAGGAAGAGAAGTTCATGTGCTTAAAAATATTTCCCGGTTTGAAGATCCCGTCTCCGGCGTGGAAGTATTTTATGGAATTATGATTGACATTACAGAACGCAAAATGGCAGAAGCGCTGCTATCTGAAAGCGAGACCCGGTACCGGCAAATTGTTGAAACTGCACAGGAAGGAATCTGGATGATGGATGAAAAGTTTGATACCATTTTCGTAAATAAAAAAATGTGCGACCTGCTCGGGTATTCAAATGAAGCTATGCTGGGTAGCTCCTTGAAGTCATTCATCGCTCCCAATGATCTTGCATTATCCTACCCGTTGGTACAAAAAAGTCGCAACGGCGAGTCATATAACCTCGACCTGCCGTTGCAAACCAGCACGGGTAGCCGCATTTGGGTAACCCTTTCAGCCTCCCCGATCTTTGACCCCGAAGATAAATTTACCGGCGCGCTTGCAATGGTAACGGACATCAGTAAACGCAAAATGGATGAGGATCAGATCAAGCGATCCGAAGCTGATCTCGATATTCGCAATAAAGAATTAAAAAGAAAAAATACAGAGCTGGAACAGTTTGCCTATGTAGCATCTCACGATCTGCAGGAGCCACTGCGAACGACCTCAAGCTTTGTACAATTATTAAAACAGCAGTACCAGGGAAAGCTCGATGAACGGGCAGATAAATACCTACGCTTTATCCATGAGTCTTCAGACAGGATGAAAGTGCTCATCAAAGACCTGCTTGATTATTCCCGCATAGGAACAAAAAATGAACTTGAGCTGGTTGATTGTAATGCCATCATCAAAAATGTGATCGCCGACCTGCACAGTGCAATTACCGAATCGGGAACCATCATAACAATAAGTGAACTGCCCCTCATCAACGGTTACTCAACGGAGATCAAACAATTATTTCAGAACCTGTTAATAAACGCGATCAAATTTCGCCGGACCGATGTTCAATCCGAAGTTCAGGTGGCTGCCCGCAGGGAGGAAGATCAATGGATATTCTCTTTCCGGGATAACGGTATTGGTATTGACAAGGCGCACAACGACCGGATCTTTATAATCTTCCAACGCTTACATACGCGAACAGAATACCAGGGCTCGGGTATTGGTTTATCGCATTGTAAAAAAATAGTTGAATTACATCACGGCAAAATCTGGGTAGAATCCACGCCTGGAAAAGGCAGCACTTTCTATTTTTCCATTCCATTTAAGGATAGTTTACCTGACTAACAGCTTTAAAAAGGTAATTATACGAATGCCGGTCACGTAGTTTACTTGGTAATTGCCAGCAGTATTACGATGGTGGCCGTATTTACAACAAGGTGCAAAAAGGGCAATTCTGCTCTTTGCGGGCATGGATTAACCTTGCATCTTTGTATCAGAAAATGGTTGAAAAGCATAGTCAACCAAATTCGATTCAAATCCATCCAAATCCAAAAAACGACCAGTTTCCAATGTCCGGATCTATGCCTTTAAAAGCGATGATGATCCAAAACCAAAAATGTAGACGGGAGGAAAACATGAATACTTCCTGGCTAGGCAAATCCTAAATGCTTGAATTCGATCCTGAACAGACCTGACGCAAGTTGGTTCTAAAAATCTTACTCTCACAGACTATGAAAAACCGTAGCGCTGTGGGAGTTTTGCTTTCTCCCCCCTCGCCGGGATTTCTTTCATCTTATTCAACCTCGCCCAACAATACTTCTGGTGAGGCGAAGCCACTGCTGGGACTGCTAAATTTTTCCTGGTATCAAATGATTGTTGTGATCTTTAAGCACGGTGCAAATCGCCCGTGCCTAACACTGATGCCTATTGCAAACGGGAACATTTCCAGGTGTTTTCTTTCGGGATTGCGTAAGTGGCATCTGCTGCTTCCAGCGCTGATTTTAAAGAAAACTCGGGTGCTGGTTTTATATTCCCGTTGAAAAAAGTAATTGTACGCCGAATGAACGCGTAGTTTACCGTGGGTGAAATAGCGTAACTACACCAATTGCACAGCAATTTTTCCATCGGCAAAATAGAGCGGTATTGCTCTTGTCTACGATTGTAATCGGGTGCATCTTTGTATCAGAAATTAATTGATCAAACGAAGTTTCTCAATCAGTTTCTATCCAGATCCAAATCCTACAGAACACCAAACAACCAATATCCGGTCTATGCTTTTACCAGCGATGATGACCAAAAACCAATTACCCAATATCCTTGCCTATGCCGTAAGAAGCGATGATGGCGAAAAAACCAACAAACACATGAAACCGGGATTATTCATTTTTCCGGAGAGGTAAGTACCTCATCCTTAAATCCCTTAGAACCCCAAAAAGGTTCGCAGTTGATCACTTCCACACACTATGAAAAACCAGTAGTTGTGGAAGTTTTTTTTTGCCCCTCAAGCCAACGCAATCCTGTTACCCAAACCGATCCACCGCAATCTTTCTCTTTTCACTTTTCTTCTCCGGTTCGGCAACTGAACCTTTTTCAAGCTAAACCCACTATTTTAGTAAAAAACTATCTGCAATGAAGCTATTCCTTCCCGTTATCGTGTTGTGTACACTTTTTTCTTCTGCCAGCGCCCAGCAAAACAAGCGCATGCTGGTACCAACAGACGTATATAAAATAAAGGGTTTGGCCGATCCACAAGTTTCGCCAGATGGGAAATGGGTGGCCTATGTGATCAGTACCGTAGATACGGCAAAGGATAAACGCAATTCAGACATTTGGATGAGCAGTTGGGATGGAAAAGAAGCGGTGCAACTAACGCATAGCGAGGACGGAGAATCTTCACCGCGGTGGAGCCCGGATGGTAAATACATATCTTTTGTTGCCGCACGTAACGGTGACAAGGTAGGCCAGCTCTGGCTGCTTGATACCCGCGGCGGTGAGGCAAAAAAACTTACAAATCTTACCGGCGACCTGGAAGAATACACCTGGAGCCCTAACAGTAACCAAATAGCGCTGGTGCTACGCGACCAGGATTTTTCAGACACAGCAAAATCAAAAACCCGGACACCCTTCGTGATGGACCGGTATCGTTTCAAACAAGACAGGTCCGGCTGGGTAGAGGGTCGCTTCGCACACCTGTATCTCTTTGATCTCAAAACAAAAAAACTTGATACGCTTACCAAAGGAAATTTTGATGAGGAGTCACCGCAGTGGAGTCCTGATGGAAAGAAGCTGGCCTATGTAAGCAACCGATCCACGGATCCAGACCGAAATCAGAACGATGACATCTTTGTGATGGGCGCGGAAAAAGGCGCAACATTTACAAAGCTGACCGATTGGCCAGGGGCAGATCGCAATCCCATGTGGAGCCCGGATGGAAAAAGCATCGCATTTACGAGTTCTTCCAGCAACCTCAATTTTACCATGTATGGCCAGTCAGTTGTATCGCTTATTGCAGCGACGGGGGGACCGGTACAGGCACTAACGACAACGCTTGATCGCCCGGCCGCAGACATTCATTGGTCAAAGGACGGTAAGAATATTTATTGTCTCGTTTCCGACGATCGCCGACAGTACATTTCTTCTATCGACATTGCTTCAAAAAAAATATCGACTGTAGCCGCGGGTGATCGCAGCTATTCCACCATCGAAGTGAACCCGGCATCAAAGGCATTGGTTGCCCTGATGAGCGAGCCAACTTTACCAACCGAAATTTACGTAGTAGAAGGTTCGACACCGAGAAGACTAACACACGTGCAGGACTCGTTTGTAAACAAGATCAACTTCGCAAGGGTGGAAGGTTTCACCTCAACGAGCAAAGATGGCAACCAGGTTTCCAATATTTTATTCCTGCCACCAGGCGCACAGGCCACTCAAAAACTTCCGCTCATTTTATTTATTCATGGCGGACCTGTGGGCCAGGATGACTTCGGGTTCGACCTTTCGCGACAAATACTTGCCGCAGCGGGTTACGCTGTTGCCGGTGTCAACTATCGGGGTAGCAGTGGCCGCGGATTGGAGTATACCAAGGCGATCTATGCAGACTGGGGCAACAAAGAAGTGGCTGATATTCTTGGCGCAGCCGATTACCTGGTGCAAAAAGGTATTGCAGATGCTTCAAAAATGGGCATCGGCGGCTGGAGCTATGGCGGTATCCTCACAAATTATACGATCGCAACTGATCAACGATTTAAAGCCGCCGCCAGCGGGGCAGGAAGTTCCTTGCAGTTTAGCATGTACGGAGTGGATCAGTATGTTACACAGTATGAAACTGAGCTTGGTGCACCTTGGAAAAATCCGCAAAAATGGATAGATCTGTCGTACCCGTTCTTCAAAGCAGACAAAATAAAAACGCCAACAATGTTCATGGCAAGCGAAAAGGATTTTAATGTGCCTACAGCAGGAAGCGAGCAAATGTACCAGGCCTTAAGGTCACTGGACATACCCACTCAATTGATCATTTACCCGGGGCAGTTTCATGGAATCACCAAGCCTTCGTACCAGGTAGACCGGTTCGTGCGCTACATCAAATGGTTTGATAAATACCTGAAATAAGTAACCTGGAAAAGAGGAGAACTGTAAGTTTTAAACAACTCGTTTTAAAAGGCCTTCGTCAACAAGTTTGCCCACGCCTTCGGCACATCCGAAGGCAAGTGTAAAGCCGCTTCCACCATGCCCATAATTGTGGATGATGTTTGTCCCTTGTTCTCGTTCCAGCCTGATGTCCGGCCGGTAAGGACGCAGTCCGGCCCAGCTTCCAATAACGGACTGTTGTTTTAATTCCGGGAATACCTGGTAAGCGTTATTGAGGATTCGTTCAATGGTAGGTGGTTCCGTTTGCTCATTCAATTCATGGGGTTCATAGGTGCCACCAACAATGATGGCATCTTTACGCGGTACGACGTACAGCGGCATTTCATTATCCAAATAGATCGGGAGCTTTGGACCTGGAGCCAACAGTCCTACCTGACCACGCACCGGCACCAGCGTCTCATCACCACAAAGTTCCCGTGATCCCAGGGCTGTACAATTTATGACCAGGTCAAAATCTTCGGAAAGCTGTTCAAAACCGTCGAGGTTAGTTTGAATAAATTGAACGCCGGCTTCTCTAAGCCGATCGTGCAACCAAGGTAAAAAAAGTTGTGTTTCTATCAGGGGCACTTGCACATCATACATCCTGGCGACACCTGATGGTAGTTCTGGTGGCTCAACCTCGCCGAAAGATCCGGCAGGCATAAATTCTTTCCAGATGGGCTCCTCCTCTTCTTCGCCCTGGCGTAACACTTTCAAGAGTTGATGCATGCTGATACCGGTTGAAGGATCCTTCATAAAATCCTGGTAATACCGGTAGCTCGTTGTACACCAGTCCACCCCTCGTTTATCATTTCTAATATGATAGGGAAACCAAAATGCTGCGGCCTTATTAGAAGTGATCAATGGAGAAAAGGCCCTGGCGAAAACTGTGACCTCATACCCTTTTTTTTGTAAAACGTAAGCAGTCGACATGCCACTTATCCCTGCACCTGCAATAGCTATTTTTTGAATCATACCCGGATTGGTTTCGCTAAAAATAACCAATTTGGAAAAACAAAATCAGCCTGCCACCTGATGTAAATTTTATGCGATTAACTAAAGCGTCTTTCAATGGCTTTTGTTATCGCATGAATACATGAACTTCGAGACGGTTGGTTACTGCTTCGTCCTCAACATTGAAGCGCCCAGGTTAAATACCGAACTACAATTTGCTGTTGTTGACTGCGTGTTTAAGGCGTTGCAACGGCCCATCAGCACACATTGCGATCAACGGCTGCCGTGTTTTTTGTACTTTTAGCCTCCAGCCCACCCACGGTTTTTTAACGAAGACCTTTCCAGCAAACCATTGTGACCCAGGAAGCCTGTGTTAAACAGGTATAGTATTGGCATAGATACTTCTTCAATCCAGGAGAAGTTTTTATCCTACAAGCAATTTTTTGAAAAACAAATACCGAGACGAATGAAAGCAGATCAAAGAAAAAACAGGCCGAAGGAAATCTTTGAAATGCTTCCGCAGGCAATAACATCTTTTAAGAAAAATATTATCGAGCCTATTTTTGGCGACAACTGGAATGAAAAATATGCAGACGAGCGTCCCCCGCTTCGTTCCGAATTATTTACAGAAGAACAGTTGGAACAGCATGCCAAAGGCCTTGCGGCCCGCCACCTGCTGATCTCAGAGCATCCCTCCGAGCAATTATTGAAACGCCTCGATGAGAATGAAAAAATTCTCCTCGAGGTTCACGCATTGTTGACCGAAGCGGTAAAAGAAAATAATCGCATCGCTCCAGCAGGTGAATGGCTCCTTGATAATTTTTATCTTATTGAAGAACAGATATATACCGGTAAGAAGCATTTACCAAAGGGATATAGCAGGGGATTGCCGCAGCTCGCAAAAGGAAAGTCTGCCGGCCTACCGAGGGTTTACGACCTTGCTGTAGAAATTATTTCCCACAGCGACGGTCATGTCGATATAAACAGCCTGGTAAGTTTTGTAAACGCTTATCAAAGTGAAACCGCCCTAAAACTCGGCGAACTGTGGGCCATACCGATCATGTTGCGCCTGGCGTTGATTGAAAACCTGCGACGTATTTCCATCCAGATCGCCATCGATATCAACAACAAAATGTTAGCCGGGCAATGGGCCGATGAAATGCTGGAGGTTGTTGAGAAAGATCCAAAAAACCTGGTGTTGGTCATCGCCGATATGGCCCGTTCCGATCCCCCCATGGAAAGTTCTTTCGTAGCGGAATTATCGCGGCGCCTGCAGGAAAAAGGGAGCTCGGTTACCTTGCCGTTAAACTGGATTGAACAGCGCTTATCGGAGAACGGATCCACCAGCAGCGAATTGATCCAACTCGAAAACCAAAAGCAGGCCGCTGACCAGGTATCTATCAGCAACAGCATTAGCAGTCTTCGTTTTTTAAGTACCACCGACTGGCGCGACTTCGTGGAGAACACGAGTGTCGTTGAAAAAATACTGCGGCAGGACATTGATGATGTTTATAGCCGCATGGATTTTCATACCCGCGATAACTACCGTCATTCGGTTGAAAAGATCGCAAAACGTAGTGAGCTTTCGGAAAAGGAGATCGCGGAGCTGGCTATGCGCTTTGCGCAGGAAGCCCGGGAAAAAAATATGGAACAGCGGTTCCAGCATGTTGGCTACTATCTTACCTGCGAAGGGTTTGCGCTGGTTAAAAAAGAAGCGCACTCTAAAGTTACCAGGGCCGAATATACCCGCAACATCGCGAACAATAATCCGCTCGGTGTATACCTTGGTGGATTTGCACTCCTCACAGCCTTGATGTGCTGGGGCTTATTTGCGAGAGCCTTCTCCGAAGGACTACACAAATATTTGCTCGCAGCGCTGCTGATTGTAATCGTTATCGCTACCAGCCGCCTGGCACTGTCTCTCGTCAACTGGGTCAGCACCATTCTTTCCCGGCCGCACTTGTTGCCACGAATGGATTTTTCCAAGGGCATACCAGATGAATATCGCACCATGGTGGTTATCCCTACGCTGTTAACCAGCGTAAGCGGCATTGACGATCTGTTAGAGAGTTTAGAAGTAAGATTTTTAGCAAACCGTGACAGGAATGTTTGTTTCGCCCTGTTAACTGATTTCAAAGATGCCGCAACGGAAACTACTGCTGGCGACGAGCCGATCCTGGATGCCGCCCGCCGGAAGGTGATCGAGTTGAATCGCAAGTACGGTCACAATACGAACAGTATATTCCTGCTGTTTCATCGGCCACGTAAATGGAACCCGAAAGAAAAAGTATGGATGGGTTATGAAAGAAAGCGTGGGAAACTGCAGGAGTTCAATGAACTCGTACGGGGAAAGGCAAAAGAAAACTTTTCACTTATCGTTGGAGAGGAAGCCATTTACACTTCAATAAAATATGTCATCACCCTTGACACCGATACCCAGCTTCCCAGGGATACAGCCTGGCAAATGGTCGGTACACTTGCGCATCCTTTGAATGTCGCGTTTTATGATCCTAAAAAAGGCCGTGTTACAGAGGGATATTCAATCCTGCAACCGAGGGTGTCTAACAGTATGCCACAGGGTAACAGTTCGCTGTATGCCCGCATTCATGGTAATGAACCCGGCACCGATCCTTACACCCGTGCAACTTCAGATGTTTACCAGGATCTTTTCAAAGAAGGTTCCTTCATCGGTAAGGGCATCTATGACATCGATGCTTTTGAGCTTGCGCTGGAAAATAAATTTCCAGCCAATCGAATTTTAAGTCATGATTTACTGGAAGGATGTTATGCCCGTTCTGGCCTCATCTCCGATGTACAGCTGTATGAAGAATATCCCGCCCGATACCTGACAGATATGAAGCGCCGTCACCGCTGGATCAGGGGCGACTGGCAAATCGCTTCCTGGACATTACCCTTCGTGCCGGGTGCAACAAAGGGGTTCCGTAAAAATCCCATCTCGCTTTTTAGTCGCTGGAAGATATTCGATAACATGCGTCGCAGCCTTGTGCCCATCGCTTTGTTATTGCTGTTTTTATATGGTTGGATCCTGTCGCCAGTTCCGTGGTTTTGGACACTCGTGATCACCCTGATCATCGTGATGCCTTCGGTAGTAAATTTTATCTGGGAGTTGTTTTGGAAACCCGCTGATGAAACCTTCCGACAGCATTTAAGTTTCTCGCTTAAATCCGCAACGACCAATTTTATCCAACACTTGCTGGACCTGACCTGTCTGCCCTTCGAAGCTTTTACGAATATTGACGCCATCCTCCGCACGCTGTGGCGAATGTTCATTACGCGTAAAAATTTGTTACAATGGAATCCGTATGGGCATGGGGCCGAAGAAGAAACCGTGGTAAGTTCTTATAAAACCATGTGGTTCTCACCCTTTCTTTCAATAGCGCTGTTTATCTATTTGTCGTTGTATGCACCGATCAGTTTGTTGATTGCCTTGCCGATATTAATTCTTTGGTTGATATCCCCAATGCTGGTATGGTGGGCAAGCCATTCTTTTGAAACCAAGCGGGTGCAATTAGCGTCCAATGAAATTGCCTACCTCCGTAAACTCTCCCGCAAGATCTGGGCTTTCTTTGAAACCTTTGTAGGGGAAGAAGATAATTGGCTGCCGCCAGATAATTACCAGGAAGACCCGGTCGAGCGCATCGCACATAGAACATCTCCAACGAATATTGGGCTTTCATTGCTGGCGAATGTAACAGCCTTTGAATTTGGCTACATCGGTGCCGGCCAGATGATCGAACGGACCCGCAATACCATCGACAGCATGATGCGGATGGAGCGTTTCCGCGGTCATCTTTATAACTGGTACGACACCATTTCGCTGGTTCCTTTACGACCAAGATACATCTCAACCGTGGACAGCGGAAACCTGGCCGGTCACCTCGTAACCTTAAAGCAGGCACTTATTACTGTACCAGATAAAAGGATTGTTAATCCTGCCATGTTTGATGGGTTTGCAGACGGCCTCGGCGTGCTTGCTGAATATTGCACGCATAAAGAGCAGCTTGAAAAAATAATACAATCCATCGAAGCGCTCCGCGGCAACCAACAACTTACCCTCGAAGAAACAAAGGTTCAAATAGATCAATTTGAAGAAGCGCTGGATATTTTGCAAGATGACCTGGAGGAGAACGAACCGCCGGAAAGCAGCTGGTGGTTACAAAAACTAATTGACCAGGTACGAAATGTAAAAGAAGAATTATTGGTGATGGTTCCCTGGCTCGACCTTCCCGAAGCGCCTACCAAATTTGAACACCTCATACCAATGTTGCCATTGGTGCCGACTACCCGGCAATTGACCAAGATCGAGGAAACCATCCTCCATAGTTTGATCAACTGTTACGCTCCCGGCAATGCCCCGGAAGAAAATCTGTGGCTCAATAACTTCCGCGAACGCATCACCGAAGCAGCGAGGCGTGCAAAAGAAATTGTATTAACTGCCGATCAGCTTGTGATCAAAGCGACGGAACTCGCAGACCTGGAATATGATTTTCTCTACGACCGCAGCCAACATCTGTTGTCCATTGGTTTCAATGTGGAAGAGCAACGGCGTGATAACAGTTTTTATGATCTTCTTGCGTCGGAAGCTCGGCTTACCACTTTCGTGGCCATTTCACAAGGTAAATTACCACAGGAAAGTTGGTTTGCATTAGGACGCCAACTGACTAATCTCGGCACCAGCCCGATCCTGCTTTCCTGGAGCGGATCGATGTTTGAATACCTGATGCCATTGCTCGTGATGCCAAATTACGATAACACGCTATTGGATCAAACGTACAAGGCCATCATTCAAAAGCAGATCGATTATGCACGAAAAAGAAATGTGCCCTGGGGTATATCGGAGTCTGGCTACAATATGGTTGACACCAACCTCAATTACCAGTACCGCGCCTTTGGTGTGCCGGGTCTTGGTTTTAAAAGAGGTTTGAGTGAAGACCTGGTGATCTCGCCGTACTCTACCATCATGGCGCTCATGGTTGCTCCGGATGAAGCCTATGAAAACCTGCAGGACCTTCGGGAGAGTGGCTTTGAAAGCAAGTACGGTTTTTATGAAGCGATCGATTACACCCCATCGCGGATGGTGCGAAAACAAACTTATGCTACGGTTAAATCCTTCATGGTGCATCACCAGGGTATGAGTTTCCTTTCGCTGGCCTATTTGTTACTCGACCAGCCAATGCAAAAATTGTTTGAAGCCGATGTTGAAATAAAATCCACGTTGCTGTTACTGCAGGAGAAAGTACCAAGAGTTGCAACCTTCTACTCACCAAGCGTTCATGCTGAAGACATCGCGTCTACGCCATACGCTGACAGTTCTATGCGGGTAATCAACACGCCACATACTCCTTTACCGGAAGTGGAACTGTTGTCGAACGGGCGCTACCATGTGATGGTTACGAATGGTGGCGGTGGTTACAGCCGTTGGAGAAACCTCGCAGTTACAAGGTGGAGAGAGGATGCAACCTGCGATAACTGGGGTTCTTTCTGTTATATCCGCGATCTCGATAATAATGCGCTCTGGTCTAATTCTTATCACCCGACCTTACAGGCGGGAGAAAATTATGAAGCGGTATTTTCCCAGGGAAGGGCTGAGTTCCGTCGCCGGGATATGTCCCTCGACACGCATACCGAGATCGTTGTTTCACCTGAAGATGACATTGAATTAAGAAGAATTCATATTACTAACCGCAGCCGGCGCAAACGCGTGATCGAGGTCACGAGTTATTCCGAGGTAGTTATGGCAGCGGCATTGGCCGATGAAGTGCATCCTGCGTTTAGCAACCTGTTTGTTCAAACAGAAATTAACCAGCAACGCCATGCCATTACCTGCACGCGCCGCCCGCGGTCACAGGAAGAAAAAATGCCGTGGATGTTTCACCTGATGAAGGTGCACGACACGGAGGTTAAAAATATTTCTTACGAAACCAGTCGCGCCAACTTTATTGGAAGAGGTTACACGTTGCAACACCCCACGGCCTTGTCGCAGGAAGCGCCGCTTTCGGGTACGCAGGGTTCTGTGCTTGATCCAATTGTTTCCATCCAGTATCGCATCGTCATTGACGCCGGCGAAACGGCCATTGTTGACATTATTACTGGGATGGCGGAAAATAAAGAGATCTGCACCAGCCTAATTGAGAAATACCAGGATCGTCAACTCACCCGTCGCGTACTCGAATTAGCCTGGACACACAGTCAACTCATCGTGCGCCAGATAAATGCGACCGAAGCGGATGCGCAACTGTACGCGAAATTGTCATCTTCCGTCATATTCACCAACCCGGCACTTCGCGCCGATCCCGGCATCATTATAAAAAACCGCCGTGGCCAGTCGGGGCTTTGGGGCTATTCAATTTCGGGAGATCTGCCGATCGTGTTATTGTTGATAGAAGATTCAGCGAACATAGACCTGGTGAAACAGATGGTGCAGGCACATTACTACTGGCGCCTGAAAGGTATCAGTATGGACCTGGTGATCTGGAACGAAGATCGTGGCGGTTACAGGGCAGATTTGAATAACCAGATCCTGGGGCTGATCACACCTGCTATGTCTGATGTAAAAGACCAACCAGGCGGTATTTTCATCCGTTCAGCGGAACAGATCTCTGCGGAAGATCGCATCCTGTTCCAAACGGTGGCACACATCGTTTTGTCAGACAGGTTAGGAACTCTCGAGGAACAACTCAATCGCCGCACGCGCTTGAAGTCGCCGATCCCGATGTTCAATCCAACAAAATTTCACTCTTCTGTTTTTACAGAAGTAAAACCCCGGACCGATCTCAGGTTCTTTAATGGCCTGGGTGGATTTTCTGCCGACGGTAAAGAATATGTGATTGTAACAACACCAACCAAATCCACACCGGCGCCCTGGATCAACGTGCTCGCAAACCCCGACTTTGGTTGTATAATTTCCGAAAATGGACAGTCATACACCTGGCTGGAAAATGCGCACGAATACAGGCTCACTCCCTGGAACAACGATCCCATCAATGACCTGAAGGGAGAAGCGTTTTACCTGCGGGATGAAGAAAGCGGGCGCTTCTGGTCGCCGGCGCCTTTGCCGGTTAAAGGAAACTCGCCGTACATAACCCGACACGGTTTTGGATACAGCATTTTCGAACATAGTGAAGATGGGATCCATTCGGAAATGAGCATGTTCGTGGACGTGGACAACCCGGTAAAATTCATCACGCTAAAAGTTCGAAATACGAGCAACCGCATGCGGAGAATATCAGCAACCGGTTATGTGGAGTGGATCCTGGGTGATTTACGCTCGCGTTCACAAATGCATATCACTACGGAGCTGGATCCCGCAACAGGGGCTATCCTCGCGTCGAATGCATACAATACAGAGTTCACGGGTCGGGTTGCATTTTTTGACGTAGACGATCCAAACAAGTCCTTTACCTGCGATAGGCTGGAATTCATAGGACGTAACGGAACCCTGGCCAACCCGGAATGTATGAGCAAAACAAGGCTTTCCGGAAAGATAGGCGCGGCGCTTGATCCATGTGCCGCCCTGCAGGTGGCTTTTGATCTCGCCGAAGACGAGGAGCACCAGGTAATTTTCCGCCTGGGGGCGGGAAAAACAATGCAGGAAGCGCTCGAAGTAATTGAACGATTTGAAGGAAGTGGCGCGGCGCAGCAGGCGATCAAAAAAGTGAACCAGTTCTGGGGCGAGGTAATGTCGAACGTGCAGATCGAAACCCCCGATCCGGCAGTAAATATCCTGGCCAATGGTTGGTTAACTTATCAAACCATTGCCTGTCGTATCTGGGCCCGCAGTGGCTTCTACCAATCTGGTGGTGCTTTCGGGTTCCGCGACCAGCTACAGGATTCTTTGTCACTTCTTCATACACGGCCGAAGATGGTGCGGCAACAAATCCTGCTCCACGCTTCGCGCCAGTTCCGCGAGGGGGATGTACAACACTGGTGGCATCCGCCATTAGGACGCGGCGTTCGTACCACCTGTTCGGATGATTACCTGTGGTTGCCCTTTGCAGCCAGCAGGTACGTGATCACAACCGGCGACAGTGGAATCCTCGATGAAGAAGTGCACTACATTGAAGGCCGCTTGCTGAACCCCGGTGAGGAATCCTTCTACGACCTGCCGGTTCAATCGGAAACAAAAGCAACCTTGTACGAACACTGCGTTACGGCGATAAATCATGCGCTGAAATTCGGCGTGCATGGCTTGCCGTTCATCGGATCCGGTGACTGGAATGATGGCATGGATAAGGTGGGTGAACATGGCAAAGGTGAAAGTGTGTGGCTGGCCTTCTTCCTGTATGATGTGCTGGTGAAATTTGCGGATGTGGCGGTTGGAAAAGCAGACGCAGCCGTCGAGAAAAAATGCCGGGATGCTGCCGAACAGCTCCGCCTGAATATAGAGAAAAATGCCTGGGACGGTGAATGGTATCGCCGGGCGTATTTTGATGATGGCACCCCGCTCGGGTCGAAAGAAAACGAAGAATGTAAGATCGATTCTATTGCTCAAAGTTGGTCGGTTCTATCAAAAGCCGGCGAAGCTTCCCGCACAAAAACAGCCATGGCATCGGCGCATAAATACCTGGTTCGGAAAGAAGATGAGATCATCCAGTTGTTCGATCCACCTTTTGACAAGTCGGCTCTGAACCCGGGTTATATAAAAGGCTATGTGCCCGGTGTACGAGAGAACGGTGGTCAATATACACATGCTGCGGTGTGGCTGGTAATGGCCTTTGCAACCATGGGCGACCGCGAGAAAACCTGGGAACTCATCAAGATGATCAATCCAATAAACCACGGAGATAACCCGGGTGACACTTCTCAATACAAGGTAGAGCCGTATGTGATTGCCGCAGATGTATATGGACAAACGCTACACAAAGGACGTGGCGGGTGGACCTGGTATACCGGGTCAGCCGGCTGGATGTACCAGTTGCTGATAGAATCATTTATTGGATTAAAACGAATCGGCGATACTTTACAATTTCTACCTTGTACGCCGGCAGAATGGCCAATGGTTAAGATTAGCTACCGTTTCCATGATACGATGTACCAGATCGAAGTGGTTACGGCTACGCCTGAAAATGGCACGGAGACAAAGATCACCATGGATGGAGTGCAAATGGAAGGCAATGTACTCCACATGGTCAATGATAAGGTCACCCACCAGGTTAAATTGAGCAGTGCCGGGAAACTACAAACCGTAGCACCCGCGTAACTCCTGTCTGATAATAAAAAGCCCCGGCAATTCGTCGGGGCTTTTTATTATGAGTCTAGGCTAAATGCTTTTTCAGGAAATCCATACTTCGCTGCCAGGCCAGTTTTGCGGCGGCTTCGTTGTAGCGTGTTGGAGCGGTGTCGTTGTGAAAAGCGTGGTTCACGCCTTCGTAAACAAATATTTCATACCGGGTGCCGGCAGCTTTAAGTGCGGCTTCATAAGCAGGGATGCCGGCGTTAACGCGTTCGTCCAGGCCACCATAATGCAGTTGCAGAGCGGCCTTTATTTTTGGAACATCTGCCGCATCTGGTTGTCCGCCATAAAACGGAACAGCTGCTTTAAGGGAAGGAATATTTACGGCGAGGCGGTTGGCCATGGCACCTCCCCAACAGAACCCAATGCAGCCAATATTGCCGGTGGTGTCTTTCCGGGTCGGTATGTAGTCAAAGACTTTGAAGAAATTCTGGTTGCTTTCGTCTGGCTTCAACTGCTGAAATAATTTGCGCGCCTCATCTTCATCCGCCGGGGTTCCGCCGAGTGGAGACAGCGCATTGGGCGCTATGGCAAGGAAGCCCGCGGCTGCTGCCCGGCGTGTAACATCTTCAATGTGTGCATTGAGCCCACGATTTTCGTGAATTACAATTACGGTGGGATACTTACCCTCAGCTTTCGGTCTCGCGACATAGGCTTGCATCTCGCCATTCACTCCCGGGTACTTGATCCTTTCCGTAAAAAGATCTTCCTCCTTAACGGTAGCGGCATGTGCCTGGTTTACTTCCAGCAAGGGCAAAATGGTCATAGCTGCAGCCGTGCTACCTACCATTTTTACGAGGCGACTCATAAACTCTTGCCGGGTAAGGGGTTTGTGCGTGTATTCGTCGTACAGGTTGATGATTTCTTGTTGCATAGCAAATAATTGTTGTCTCTAAAGATACAAAAAGCACGGTGACGCGGATGCCTGGCGGACACAAAAAAAGCCTTCTCGATGGAAGGCTATCAAAGGGTACAAATTCTTATTTTTTAAGTCAGTAACGACGAAAGCGTTTTCCTTTCTTATAATATCTGATGGGATAAATATCAGGGGTCTGTAAAAATTTGTTTAAGATGCTTCTCACCAGTTGGATCAACGGGTTGGAGCTGTTCTTTTTGTATGTGTCTGGCATGGCTAGGGTATTTATTGAGGTTTAACGATGTGGGAAGGCAATTATTGTACTTGAAGCCATGGCTGGCCTGGGTTTCATAATGTCTTCCCACCTTAGATACGTAAAAAGTGTACCAAAAGTTGGAGGTTAAACCAGATTAACAATCTGTTGGCTGTGATGGCCGAGAGGTTGAAAACCAGTAGAGGCGATGCCGAAAACTTTACTAACAGGACAGTTTATCCGAAAATTATTCCGGGCGGTTATTACCGAGCCACACGTTTGGTATCGCCCCTACAACTTAATCTGAGCCTTCCAGCAGGAAAATAGTTTCGACAGGTTTTTCAAAAACCCGTGCAATCTTCAGGGCTAACACGGTCGAGGGTACATATTTATTGGCTTCCATGGCATTGATGGTTTGCCGGCTGACAGATACCAGTTGCGCCAACTCTTCCTGGGTGATGTTTTTGATAGCCCGTTCCACTTTTATGTTATTTTTCATCGGAAGCTGTTTTAGTGGATTGGAACAAAAGATAGTTGAAGCGGATAATGAAGAGCAGCAAAACGGTGAACATATTATACACCATCACACTTAAAAATGCTGTCTCGTACACGAAAATAAACGCGATCAAAAGAAGCCCATAGTTAACAAATACCGCCCATAGCAGGGATGACAACCGGGTACTGGCAATAAATTCATCTTCCTGCTTTTCTTTCGAAAACCCTACGAGCACACCCCCAATGATGCAACCTACGCCGGCAAGGGTACCAGCCAAATTCACCGAGATGATGCTAAAGGCTTGTTTAGTTCCGTAGAGTTTGCTCGGAAATAGTGAAAGCATTTTGGCATTTAGCCAGGAGGGATCGGCATCGGTAATGGTGAGATAAAGGCCGGCCACGATCGAAGGAACCAGGATGACCCAACCCAGGAGCTTTAGTTTGTGCGGGAATAAAAAATGGTGTGACATGGTTTGATGTTTTTCCAAATGTAATGTATTCCTTACATTGAGTAAGGTATTTCTTACATTATGTAAGATAATTTTAACACAGCCTAGTAGGTCTCAGTAAAAACTTCTTTGAAAAATGACCAATGATCGCAACATGAATTATTTTACAGGAATGCATAAACTTCTGAAACGATTCTCAGCGCCAACATTCGTGATGATGATAGGAGTAACGATAACCAGTCACGTCAGCCAGGCGCAGCTGATAAGCGATTCCGTATTGATCGAAGGAAATTATCGGAGCTTTCATTTCAACAAATCTGCCAGCCCGTCTGCGGGAAGAAGCCTGTTTTTCATCATGCATGGTTCGGGAGGGAACGGCCGGCAGATGATTAACGGCGCTGCCAAAATTGAGGCGATGAGTGAGCGCGAGAATTTGCTCATCGTTTATCCGGACGGGTACAAAAAATACTGGAACGAATGCCGCCTGGTAGCAACCTCCGCCGCCAACCAGGAAAATGTAAATGAAGCCGCGTTTTTTGATTCAATGATCCATTATTTTAGCCGGCGTTACGAGGTAAATGAACGGCACGTATTTGCAACAGGAATGTCAGGAGGGGGTCATATGGCCTACAAACTGGCGCTGACTATGCCCGGGAAAATTTCCGCGATCGCCGCGATCGTTGCTAACCTTCCGGATTCCGCAAACATGGATTGTGTCGCCAGCGGGATCCCGGTTCCGGTTATGATCATCAACGGAACGGATGACCCGGTAAATCCTTTCAACGGAGGTGAAGTAAAAGTTACGGGCGCACGCCTCGGCACCGTTAGATCCACAGAAGCTACTTTCAAATACTGGGCACAACTCGCGGGATACAAGGGCAAACCCAAAACAACTTTGTTACCAGACGTAGACCCTACCGACGGAAAAACCATCGTACGCAGCAGTTACCGAAAAAGGGGAAAACCTTCAGTGGAATTATTGACCGTAAATAACGGGAAACACGATTACCCGAAGGATATTGACGTATACCTGGAAGCCTGGAATTTTTTTAAAAAGGAATTGCGCATACCCACACCTGTGAAATGATCCCGGGTGACGATCGCTTCTAGGAATGCTCAGCCAATCTCTCCTGCAGGCGATTATTTTCCAGGGTTAACTGTTGAATCTGGTGCTTTAGTTGCTTCTTGGTGATGTAGAATACCATCAGCAATACAGACATAAACAGCACAAACATAAAACAGGCAAATGCTGCTAAAATGTTTTGTCCCAGGAACGAGATTTCAGACAAAAAGGTCATGGTGCAAGCTTGATTTGAAAGATCACACAATTTATGAAACCGATCATTATCCTGTTCTGCTTTTTCACACAAATTACCCTCAGCGCCCAGGAATTTGTAATTCCGAAAGATTATGTATTACTCGAAGAAAAAACCGGGGACCTGGATAAAGATGGTGTACCTGAAAAGGTGGGCGTGTATAATACGACTGACACCACGGAAGATGGCATTACGCGGGAAATCTTTGTGCTAAAACAAAAAGATTCAAAATGGACAGTTTGGAAAAGATCGGTCAACGCAGTTTTGAAAAGTGAACAAGGTGGTATGATGGGCGATCCCTTCCAGGAGATCGACATTAAAAATGGACTGCTCATCATTAGTGTCGCGGGTGGCAGTAGCTGGAAATGGTCGCATCATGATAAATACCGGTTTCAGCACAACGAGTTCGAACTGATCGGTTATTCCAGCCATGCGGGTAAACCCTGTGAGTATTGGACGACCATCGACTTTAATCTTTCTACCGGGAAATTGCTTTATCAAAAAGAGTTTGAAGATTGCGAAAAGGACCAGGAGATTTACAAAAGGGAAGAAGAAGTGATGTACAGGAAAGGAATAAAACTCAACCTGGGAAATAGAAATCTGAAGGATATCAAAATTGTATTCCCGAAATACAAGGAAGAGCTTTATTTATAAACCGTGCGATGGATTGCCGGATCAATAGTTTGAAATATGGACGAAAACTCACCAGCTAAACAATATACGGTAGCCGTGCTACTATTTGAAGATTTTGAAACCCTGGACGTCTTCGGACCGGTGGAGATTTTTGGCCGGCTAAAAGATCACTATAAGGTATCTTTCTATTCGCTTGCCGGCGGACTTGTCTCCAATTACCACGGAGTCTCCATCTTATCTCAACCGTTAGATGCACTGACAGCATGCGACATCTTCCTGGTCCCGGGTGGCTACGGTACCAGGCCCGGAGTTGAGAACGCAATACTTATTGACTTTCTACGCGAAATTTCAAACAAGACGAACCACGTGTTGACCGTTTGCACCGGCACGGCATTGCTGGCTAAAACCGGCCTGCTCGACGGGCGCAAAGCCACCACGAACAAGCGCGCCTTTGATTGGGTGGTCGCTCAGCGCGAGCAGGTTGAATGGGTAAAAAAAGCACGCTGGGTTAAGGATGGAAAATTTTATACCTCAGCTGGCGTAAGTGCCGGGATGGACATGGTCCTGGGTTTCCTCGCTGATCAGCACGGCCTTGAATTTGCCCGAAAAGTTGCTTTTGAGATCGAGTATGACTGGACAGAGAACAGCGAAGAAGATCATTTCTACCTGCAGTAATGTAGCGGTTAATTGACGTTCAACCAACCCAGGAAAAAGGTTGAGAACTTGCCCTTAAGAAGGCAGGATTCATGCCGTAAGCTTATCAAGAATTCAAATCTTATCCTAATAAAGACAGGATAAATTTTCACTTCACCGTTTGAAATCAGGCGATAAAAATCACGGTAACGCTATGCCATGTGGAGGCATTTGCCGAATAAAGGCACAACCAGTGTAGCATTGAATATTAAACTCAGGAGGCAATATTCTTGTTGAAAGAAACGCTTTCGATCCAACCCTTTGTTGCAGCAATGTCTTTCCCAATGATCTTTGAAACACGTTCAAGCAATTGCTGCTCCTGGCCGGGTGCGTATTCAAGGTCTTCATCTGTTAAATCAGCGTGCACTTCTTTCAGTTTTTCTTTTACTTCTTCCCAGGGAGCTTCTAATTTAAGTTGTGTATCCATACGATGTGGACATCAATATCTAAGCCATCTTTCTATTATACCCCAGGACTACAGATATCGTAACCACCATTGCGAATGGGTCGATTTAAATTGATGAAACCAGCGGCAAGGCAGGTAGAGCACAGCGACTACTGACATCCAGATCACATAAACGATCACCAGGTTGAAACCAAAATTTGCGGGGCGAAAAAGGAAGGGCACCTGCGGATCAACGATCTGAGACGCGTTGTATCCTGTCGCGAAAAATAAGATAACCAATAAGGTATGAAGGATGTAGAAATGAAGCACGTAATAAAAAAACGGAACGCGACCGTAAACCGAAATGACTTCCGACAGCTTTGTATGGACATTCTCAAGCAGGGAGAGAAGGACAAATCCCGGTCCGAGCGTCATAAAAAGATACTGCAGCGAAGGTGGGTATTTGCTTGTGTTCAGGAAGGAGAGAATTGTTTCTTTGTCCCAGCTGGTCGGCTCGCCATACCAATTAAAAAATCTAAGCAGGATGAATAAACCAATCATTGTAAGCCCTGTGACCAGCAGCAGCTTTTTCCTTTGCACCGCTGAAAATTCTTTGCGATACCAGTAACCAACGCAGTAGCCAACAAGCATAACGCCGGTCCAGGGAAGGATTGCATAAAATACGCCAATAATATGTGTACTGGAAACCGGCAAAATGGTTCCTCTTGCCGTAAATAATATTTTAACCAGGTTGCCCGCCCAGCCAGATTGGGGTAAAGTCAATAGATCAGAAATGTTGTGCCCGAAAAAGAGAATTGATCCTACCGCGAGCACAGCTGCAAAAGAAAAACGCAGCAGCAACCCCAGGATGATCATGCTCCAGCCAATGGCCCAGATCACCTGCAACAAGACGAAACTATACAGCGGATTAAAGGTGAGTCCCAGGGTAATTACGACCACCTCGACAACTAGCAACCAAAAACCTCTTTTCAAAAGAAAGGCACTGGCAGCTGCTTTTGTTTTGTTTTTTGAAGAAAGGTATGCTGACAGGCCCGAAAGGAAAACAAAGATGGGTGCACAAAAATGGGTGATCCAGCGGGTGAAGTACAAGGGAACGTCCGGGTTAGTCGTAGCCAGGGGATCGGCAGTCATGGCGGTAACGTGAAAAAAATCGCGGGTGTGATCAAGTGCCATGATGATCATAACAAGGCCGCGAAGAATATCAATCGAGGTGATGCGCGAAGAATGGCGTGTATCCATGCTTCTAAGATATGAAAGAGAACAACAGAGATCTTCTGCGGTTTAGAATTCTTCTTCTGTAAATAATCTATTTGGGGAGCTGCAACGGTTTCTGCATCATCGGAATCAGGCAGAGTCCTTAGCTTTGTTGACGAAAAGTTTGAAGCGATCAATGACTGTTTGTTCGCAAATTAATTTTTCGGACAATCGTTGCTGTTAGGCTATTGCGAAAAAAATAAAAGAGGCGACAATGAAAAGAATTGCAGTTGATATGGACGGTGTATTGGCAGATGTGTATAGCCAGTTTGACCGCTACTATACCGAAGAAACGGGTAAGGTAATGAAGCACGAAGACACCATCGGCAGGCCGGAAGGAGAAGCATTTCCAAATGCGCTTGATTATGTTAATAGCCCGGGCTTCTTTCGTTCTGCACCGCTGATGGCTCATGGACAGCGCGTGCTTGAAAAAATAAACCAGCAGTACCAGTTATTCATTGTTTCTGCCGCGATGGAATTTCCCAATAGTTTAGGTGAAAAGCAAGCCTGGCTGAATGAACACTTTCCATTTATTACCTGGCGGCAAATGGTTTTTTGTGGGTCAAAGGATATTATTAAGGCCGACATTATGGTGGACGATCATTTCAGGAACCTGGATGTTTTTACCGGGACAACCTACCTGTTTACGCAGCCGCATAACCAGTTGAGAGATCCGGGCATTCATACCCGGGTGGATGACTGGCTGCAATTGGAAAAGCTGCTGCTTTCCTGATGATTATTTTATAAAGGCGTCGTCAGGAGGGATTAGAGCGCTTCCAGGTCCGTCGTCAAAAATTGCTTCCACAGCTTCTTTGCATATTGCCGGAACAATGTATTCCCGGACTTAAAAGAGGCGTCAAACTTATACTCTCCCCCGATAACTTCAGTTTTGCTGATCTGTATCCGGCGCACGCCAGACATAACAGATTTTTTCTTGCCCTCGTTCATTAATATTTTCATATCGGCCGGACTTACATCGCCCCTGCAGGCTTTTTGATAGACCAGCCATACTTCAGCAACATTATTATTATCCAGGTCGGTCACTACCAGGCCTTCCTGGAGAAAATTGCAGGTGATATCAAGTTCACAGGCTTTAATAAAATCTGTCATCTTCCACCCGAGGTCGGCGGTATCATTTTTCAAAATATAGCGGTATGCAAAAAGTGCTGAACTGTTGGTGCCGTTATCCCGATCGGCGGGTGATTGGTAAATACCCGAATGAGAACGAATGACAATATTTTCTCCAAGACTGTCTTTCCATTGGATGGCATCGATAAAGTTGCCGGCATATTTGAAAGATTTTCCCAGGCTCGATTTGGCCAGTTTCGTAATGATCGGCTGGGCAGTCAGCACATACGAATGGCAGCAAATAATAATAAAGGGCAGAAGCCATTTGGGCGAATACATGTAGGTGAATTTTGCTGGTGGGTGAGCGAACATTTCTAAAAATCTTTTGACGGATCCTTGTAAAAGTCGCGGTGTAAAATTATTATTTTATCCGAAGGATTTAAAGATTTAACAACCAACAACGCGCCAAAAATCGAAACTAAGTTTTGAATAATAAAAAAGGCCCCGGAAGAACCCGGAGCCTCGCAAAAAAATTCTTATTTCGATTAAAAACCTAACCCAACTGTAAAGCCATTAACAGCGGATGAAAAGCCTGACAACAATGTTGCTGCGCCGGTAGCCGTGTTTATTTCGTACAAACCTGTTGTTCCCTGTACCGTAAGGATTGCCCATGCTTTACCACTTGTGCCGCCGATGTCGAAGCCGGATGTTTCAGAAACATTTACACCAAGACTGCCCCGAGCCACCAGCGTGCCCATGTTTGGTGGAGTTTGTAAATAGAGCATGTCTGTGCTTGCATCAATATCAAACAGCATCGTAGCCGTGGTGCCGGCAAAGTTGCTTGAATAAGCAGCAGCTGTGATAGCCGGTGTGCCTGGATTTAAGCTGCCATCTACCGCAACTGGCATCAATGGGTCATTTGGATTGTAACGCAGGTTTTGACCAGTGTTACTCACGATGCGGATGCGATCCACAACGGGGTTAAAATCAAACCCAAAATCAGTCCCGGATAATGATGTGCTTAAAGTACCAACAACCGCTGCAGCTCCGCTTGACGCATTGATGGTAAGGATCCGGCTGAGGCTGGTTAGCGCATAAAGCTGTCCATTCACTGGCCTGAAGTCGATGCCTAAAATATTTTCTCCTGCTTCAAGAGGAGCGATCTTTTTAGAGACCTGGGTAGTTGGGTTAGTGGGATTAAAGATGAGTAAATTGTTCATCAAATCAACCGCGTACGCAACGGGTTGTGTAGGTATCGCGATACCTGTGTAGTTCTTTCTCTCATAACGGTCAAGCGCAACCGCAGCCCCTGTCATGAGGTCAATTTTGATCAGCGCCGGCAGGTTGTTTACTTTGTACATGCCGAGAGCGATACCGCTTCCTGCTTCAATATCAAATCCACCCTCGCCACTGATTTTTAATTTCAGCAGACCTACAAGTTCCAGTTTGCCATCATTCGGTGGCAGTTGTTTATACAGGCTTTGAGTGGCTACATCAATGTCGTAGAGTGTTGTTGTCATAGCACCGGCCACGTTATTCGTATAGGCGGCACCGGTAACCATCGCTCCTGCTACACCATTGATGGGCAGGTCAGTTACTGCTAAACCGCCCGTTTCCGGGTTAAGGCGGAGGTTCTGGCCTTTATCGGTTACTACACGGATGCGATCTACCGTAGGATTGAAATCGAATCCAACCATCGTTCCATCAAGCATGATGGCCGAACTGCCGATCATGCGGGCAGCGCCGGTCTCAGGGTTAATAACATATAATCTTCCAGCACTGCTCAAGCCGTATAGCTGGCCAGTTGCGGGCCTGAAGTCGATCGCGGAAATTGTTTCTCCCATCTGTAATCCAGTGATGGTGGCACTGCTGAGTGGCAGGCGTTCTTGTGTCGATAGTTTATCGAGCATGGTTCCGCCCTCTAGTGCATAGAAAGTTACATTGACATCTTTCTTCATACTCATGCTGAATGATTCTGTTTCAGGCAGCGAGGAACTTTCTTTTTTGCAGGAAATAAGGGAGAGCAGGCAGATGGCGCAGATGCCTATCTTTTCAAGAGCAAGTGATTTTCTCATCGTTAAATTTTTAGTGGTGAATTGCGTGTTGCTTAGCTACGATGAAAAGCTGTAGGATGGATTTAACTTTTTTATATATAAAAAAATAACAGCAAAAATTGGTTAGAAAGTAAAGTTGGGGAGGAGGAAAACTTAGGGCTTCAAAATTAAAATTGAGGGAGTAAAATTGATCCAGTCACTTTGAGCGGTTACTAATTTTTTCCAACTGTCGAGACTGATAAGAACAAGGTCAAATTGTTGCAAAAATCTTTTTTCCATTTTCAGGTTCCGGCCAAGAGTAACCTGGTTTGGAAATTTTACCTGGCTTTCGCGAATCCATTCTGCAGCTGGTGTATGCTGGCTGGCATCCCCGGCCATATCTACAAGGGTGATGCGTGCGCCAACATGATGAAGGAATTTCTCCGCGTAGGAAAAAAGGAACTGGTCTAATTCATCAAAAACAGGAACGAAGGCTTTTTTAATGCTTGACAAATGGCGATCCACGAGGATGCCCACCGGTATTTCAGTTTTTGAAAGAATCAATTGCATACGTTGGTTAAAGGGGTTGCCTTCAAACAACTTTTCCTTCCCGGTTACTTTATTGATGAAGCGGTTTGGATTTATCATTCGGGCCGGTAAACCCAACACCTTTCCCAGCCAACTTCCTTCGTATATGGATTGCTGAAAGCCTATTAAGAGCATATCGTAGTCGCCCCGGTTGGCAATGGTGGCAATGTCCGCATCAGTGTCGCCCGATGCCTTAAAAATAGTTTGTATGCGCTGGTGCAGGTTTTTTGATTCAGCTATGATCGGCTTGAAACTTTCTTTTTCGTACTCATCGATATTGAAGGCATGTAACTCGTTGCTGGGCGAAAGATGCATCGCGGTAATTTCTGCGTCTCCCATGCTTTTTTTGACCAGGCTATGAGCCACCCGCAAGAGCGATTTTGAGGTGTCGGGATTACCAAAGGAAAGCAGGAGGCGAAATGCCTTGTGCACCGGTTGCGTTTCCACCCCGGCAACAGCCGGCTTACGAAATGCATAATTGATCAGGTTAAGGGCCGGCCCGGTCATACAGGTTGTCACCAGGGCCATGATGACCATCATGGCGAAAATTTCAGGCGTTAAAATGCCAAGATCGTAGCCGATGTTTAACACAACGAGTTCCATCAAACCCCGCGTATTCATCAGGGCGCCGATGGTTAGACTGTCCTGCCAGTTTTGTCCCACAAACCTTGCTGC
>JAURWD010000276.1 GCA_030655145.1 Ferruginibacter sp. | reverse complement strand
TCGAGGTGGCAGTCAATTGTCTTCACCACGAAGCATTCGATTATGTCGTTAAGAGTGAAACCGCCTTCATACGCCTGCGAAAAACCATTTCAAGTATTTTATTGTACCGTAAGATGGAGCAGGAAATTAAAAAATTCGGCGACAAGGTCTGATTTTCAGCACCACAGGCTGAACCTTCTCCAATTCACGGAGCTCAATCACTTTAAATGCTACACCTAGGTTGGCATGAAAGTTACTGTCACATATATTATTCATTTAACAAAAAGTGGTTGATATGACAGAGAAAATGCCTTTGACTGGTGGACCCGACTTTCCGGGCGAAAAACACGAAATTGACCCGGTGCCTTTACAACCGGATAAGAACGAGATAATTACCCCGGGCGACCCATTGCAACACGATAGTGGCCGAGAGGACAATGACAAATTTGGTGACGAGGAAGGCGACCTGGGTAATGCACATGAACAACCGCAAACGCCAACTACACCATCTGCCTTTCACGATGGTATTCCTGACGGAGACCTGGATGCGCCAGACGAAATCGGGTACGATGAGGAAGATGATTTCCCGCGGCAGACTCCTTAGCATGGTTGTTGTAATACTAAATGTCATACGTACAATTCATTTGTAAATGCCGAAGTGGGGAATTACCATCATCGAACGTTTACACACATTATTAGCTTAAGTTTTTACCCCCGCTTTAAAATCAATCATCCTTCCGGTACTGTCCAACAAAATTGGGTGGTACCTTTTTTTTTCATGAGCGGCCTGCACGAAAGATACTTGCGGACTTTATGATAAACTTTTTCAACTTACATTTTCAATAACGATTTATGGCTTACAATCAATTAACAGAAGACGAGAAATGGGTGATCTTGCAAAAAGGCACGGAGCGCCCCTACACAGGTGAGTTTACGGACAATAAAGTAGAGGGCACCTATGTATGCCGGCAATGTGATACTCCACTTTATCTCTCGAAAGATAAGTTTGACTCTCATTGTGGATGGCCAAGTTTCGACGATGAAATTGCTGGTGCAGTTAAATATGTACCTGATGCCGATGGACAGCGGGTTGAAATACTCTGCGCCAATTGCGGTGGCCACCTTGGGCATGTTTTTCAAGGTGAACGAATGACAGCTAAAAATACCAGGCATTGTGTAAACTCAATTTCGATGAAGTTTATTCCAGCTAGTTAACGCCACCTTGCCTGATACCAATGTGACGAATGGCATGGTTTTCCTATCCTTGGTCACACTAAAAAGAATTTTCAAAGATCAGATATGGATATAACAGAAGATAATTCAGCGGAAGAAATAATGGGTAGTGAAAAGGTATTGGGCGACGCACTTGTCAATGGCAAGTCTGCTCCGCTTACATCTACTTCGGAATACATCGAGGTTGCACCAAAAGTTCAACTCTACGTGGAAGATTACGGTGAAGGAAAGCCGGTGATCCTCATTCATGGCTGGCCATTGAGTGGCGCTATGTGGGAGTACCAGGTGGATGCGCTGGTGCAGAGTGGGTGCCGTGTTATTACATACGATCGGCGAGGCTTTGGTAAGTCTTCACGCCCCTGGGACGGCTATGATTACGATACGCTTACCGATGATTTGAAAGCGGTAATCGATCACCTGAAACTGGAACATATAACGTTGGTGGGCTTTTCAATGGGTGGGGGAGAAGTGATCCGGTATTTCAGCAGGCATGGTGGCGCAAAGGTTTCGCGGGCAGTACTGATATCAGCAGTGCCTCCATTTATGTTACAAACTGCTGACAACCCGGGTGGCGTACCCAAAGAAGCAATGGATGAATTTGCTAACGAAATCAAAGAAGATCGCGTGGGCTTTTTAACTAGCTTCGGAAAAACCTTTTTTGGTGTTAACCTGATCAACCGCGCCGTCAGCGAACCACTCCTTAACTACTATACCATGTTGTGCTCACTTGCCAGTCCACGAGCCACGCTTGAATGTGCAACATCTTTTTCAACAACCGATTTTCGCCGCGAAATGGAAACAGTCAATGTTCCTGTACTCATCATTCATGGAGATAAGGATAAGACAGTTCCGATGGAAGGATCTTCGGTTCTTTCGGCTAAGATGATACCGGTAAATGAATTTATTATTTATGAAGGCTCTCCGCATGGCCTTTTTTATACCGACCGGAAAGCGCTTAATGAAGATTTGGTAGAATTTATTCATTCAGCTCCGGGTGCCGCATCTTTGACGGAACAATAAAATAAAGCTATGACGGCCCAGTTAATTTGGCTTTTTATTTTACCCTTAGCGATCGCCTGCATTGCCTGGACCGTTACGCATGAAGAAGTGTTTCGTGAACCCCGTGATTATTGTAAGGATAAAAGTGAACATTCGCCGTCACTTGCTAAACGAAAATTTTTTTACCTGTTTACCTGCGAATATTGTTTCAGTCATTATGTAACAATATTCATGTTGATCATAACCGGCTACAAACTTATGTTCGACGACTGGCGGGGATACCTCATCTCAGGTTTCGCGTTGATTTGGATAGCCAATATTTACATGAGCCTCTTCGCGTTGCTGCGCCAGAATATAAAACTGGAGAAGATAAAAAGTAAGGTAGTAGAACAGATGGATACCCCAGCGGAGATCAGCGAGATTGAGAAATTATAGCTGCAAGATTTATTGTTGATTATTCGTAGAAGCGAAGTTTGTTTTGAAGATTGTTCAACTCTTCGTCTTTGTTTTTCAATTGATCTAATAAATAACAAACGATCTCAAGTCCCTCAGGGCTAAGCTCCAGGTCATTGTGCAGCCGCACTAATTGTTCAGCCTCTTTCACTTTACTTTCGGGGATGTATGAAAGGTCTTCTTTGCTGACAATCTCAACCAGGCCGTATTCATGAAGTGATGTCAAAAAAGAAACTTCTACATGATGATAGGTGCAGAAAGTTTCTAGGAGGATTAACTGTTCTGTTTGCATAGCAATATCTTTTAACGCTGCAGTTGTGAAATTTCTTTAAATAACTCTTGCTGTTTCTCAGTAAGATTCGTAGGAATTTTTACCTGGTAGGTTACATACAGATCGCCGAATGCGCCTTCTTTTTTATATACCGGGAAACCTTTGCCTTTCAACCTGATCTTGGTGCCATTTTGCGTTTCAGGATTTACTTTCAACTTTAGTTTTCCGCTCATCGTTTCAAAAGTGACTTCGCCTCCAAGAACCGCAGTATATAAGTCGATCTCCTCAGTTACATACAGATCATTCCCGAGTCTTTTATATCGCAAGTCATTCTCCAAAACAAAAGTTATATAGAGATCGCCATGCGGTCCCTGGTTTACGCCCGGTGCACCGTAACCTTTTAGTTTGATTGTTTGTCCGTGCTCAATACCAGCTGGTATGGTGATGCGCACATTTTTTCCGTTGATGGTCAAGGTTCGCTGGTGCGTGGTATATGCATCTCTTAAAGAAAGTCGTAGTTCGCTGTTGTAATCCTGTCCACGGAATTTTGCCTGGCTGCTTTTTCTTCTGCCTCCACCGCCAAACATGGATTCGAAAAAGCCGGAGAATTCATCGTCACCAAAATCATTCGAATAGGCTTGTCCACCTTGCGAACTTTGTTGACGCTGGCCAGCGGCTCTTTCAAATTGATCTGCATGTTGCCAGTCTTTTCCATACTGATCATACTTCTTCCGTTTTTCCGGATCACTCAAAACTTCGTTGGCTTCATTAACCTGCTGAAATTTTTTATGGGCCTCTTTGTCGTTAGGATTAATATCCGGATGAAGTTTTCTCGCGAGTTTTCGATAGGCTTTTTTTATTTCTTCCTCCGAAGCTTTTTTATCAATCCCTAATATTTGATAATAGTCTATAAAATCCATGATCAAAGCTATTTAAAATTTTATGCTAACGAATGTTGGTTTGAATTATAGCGCAAAAAAATGCATCGTAAAAGCAAATCGGAAACTTTAATAACATCATCATAAAAACAGGGCGGAATTATACCGGTTACTGTAGAAGATATTCCACAAATTTATATATAAGATTAGCTAAAAAAGGGCGCTATGGAAATTACTGAGGTCGCAGCGCAATTTCACTGCTTAATAATTGTTGGCAAGGTTTTGAAGATACCTATAGTACACCTAATTAATAAAATTAAAAAACAATCAACATGGGAAATTTACTTTATGTAGTAGCTGTTATTCTAGTGATAATATGGGCAGTCGGATTTTTAGGTTTTCACGCCGGCGGTATCATCCACATACTTTTAGTGATTGCAATCATCGCCTTCCTGCTGAAAGTTATCAGGAGAGCCTAGATCACTGAGGTCACTTATTTTTTCACCTTAAATTCTAAAAGATGGAAAGTTGGAAATTAAATCTTAAAGGAAATTGGAATGAACTAAAAGGTAAAGCAAAGAAAGAATACGCCGATCTCACAGATGATGATCTGATGTATGAGGACGGAAAAGACGATGAGCTGATAGGAAGGATTCAACAGAAAATTGGAAAGACGAAACAAGAAGTCAAAGATTGGATAGAAAGACTTTGACGCCTCATGAATTTTAGTTTACACAAAAAAATGTCATCATCCTGCTTCGAAAGTTTTGGATGATGACATTTTAAATTTACACCCTGCTTATGAACGAAACACCCGAAGTCCCATTTTACCAGCGTCTTAGCCTGACTCTACTGGGCCTCGTTATTATTGCATTTACTATTTATGTTGGCCAGGACATTTTGGTGCCGCTGGCCTTTGCCATTTTGTTTTCCATCCTCTTGCTGCCCGTGGCGGATTTTCTAGAACGAAAAGGAGTCGGACGTGTGATTGCCAACATTCTTTGCATTTTACTGGCCTTGCTTTTTGTGAGCGGCATTATTTATTTTTTATCCTCCCAGATATCAAGTTTCCTGCAGGATCTTCCTTCAATAAAAAAGCACCTTGCGGATCATTCGAAAACTGTGCAGGCATGGATCGGTAAAACGTTCAACATGTCGCGGGCAGAACAATCAGGTTTGATCAATGATGCCACCAGCCAAATTAAATCATCCGGATCAGGTATGCTTGGAAATACTGTGCTCACCCTCACCGCTTCCTTGTTGTTACTCGTGTTATTGCCCGTGTATATTTTTCTGATTCTTTATTACCGCGATATGATCCGGAAATTCCTGGTGAAGGTTTTCAAAGATGAACATGAGGCCCGGGTAATGGAAGTATTACGGGAATCAAGGTCAATTGTACAAGGGTACATGATCGGGTTGATCATAGAAATGGGTATCGTTGCGACCATCAACTCCTTGGGTTTTATCATCCTTGGAATTCAGTACGCGATCTTCCTGGGCGTGCTGGCCGCGATACTTAACATGATACCCTATATCGGGATGCTGATAGCATCCATATTTTGCGTGTTGATCACCTTGACAACCTCCACCGAAATTGGGGATATCATCGGTGTGATCGCGATCCTTACGGTCGTTCAGTTTTTAGATAATAATATTATCATGCCGAGGGTCGTTAGCTCGAAGGTGAAGATCAACGCCCTCATAACAATTCTTGGTGTGCTGGTGGGCGGAGCCCTGGCGGGTATCTCGGGTATGTTTCTTTCAATCCCAACCATCGCGATCATCAAAGTTATTTTTGATCGTGTTGATGACCTCAAACCTTGGGGAATGATCTTGGGTGATGAAATTACCGGCAGCCGCAAAAGTAAATTCTATATGAAGTTGGGCAGATTGGGCGGCAATAGCGAACCCCCGGCGCCGGTAAAGCCTCCCACGCTGGAGTAATGTTAGGTTGTAGAAATTTGTACCCACTGGCAATCAATTTTTTACATTTGGTAACACCGTCGAGCCACCTTTCAGGTTGCAAATCATGGTACACATATTGACTCTATTTAGTCGCCATAGTACAGATCTGACCCTTGAAAATCTATCAAATAATTCGTAGCTTTCTTTCCTTCCCGACAACGTTTTTCAGTTGTCGGTTGCCTGACAGGAAGGCTCGGGTATCACCTGGATTCTATTAACGATTGCTTAAACTATTTTCATGGAAAAAATTTGCCAGAATTTTGAAGAGAAGCTGTGCACACTGCTGTCTTTTCTTACACAACTGCCAGCCGAACTCGAAATGATCGCTGATGAAATAGATAATGAGAATTTAAAGAATGCCTTGAGTATGGTCGCTGACGAAAGTATACAATATGCGAAGGAATTAAACGCTCAATTGCGTTCACTTGAAATAAAGCCACCACACCTTGAGCAGTCAAACCTGGGAGCTGCGTTATTGCAGCAAGACTTTAGTGGGCCTGGAGTAATGAAAGGGCGTGAAGTATCAAGCATCTGTGAAAAGAGTGAAGCTTTCTTTACAAAGTTGTACATGGACATCCTGGGAGATTACCTGCCGAATACATCGTTGTCGGCTATGATGAATTATCAACTGTTGGGAATTAAGTCAGCCTTCATGCGCATCAGGTTTTTGAACTCACTTCGGTTCAGTAGTTAAATTGAAATAAAACAACGCACATAACATGAAACCAAACATCGGATTATCAGCAGAGCAATTAGAGCAGATCACAAAAATGTTGTCGCAAGTTTTAGCGGACAGTGTTGTGCTCTACACAAAGACACGCAAATTTCATTGGAATGTGAAGGGTGAAAGCTTTATGGAACTTCATAAATTATTTGAGGCACAGTATGACAAACTGGAAGAAGCCATCGACGAGATCGCTGAGAGGATCAATAAATTAGGAAGTCCAACGCCGGGAACCATGAAAGAATTTCTTGACACTACTTCCTTGCAGGAAAGCCCCGGAAAATATCCTAATCAAAAAGATATGTTGAAGGAATTATTGGCCGATCATGAAACCGTTATCAAGGCGTTGCGTCAAAACATTGACGACAGCGATAAAAAAATGGGCGATGTGGGTACGGCTGATTTTTTAACCGGGCTTATGCAGGAACATGAAACCATTGCATGGACCCTGAGACGATATATGAACTAACCTTAATACCTCTTTAACCGACATGATATGAAAGCTAAGACCAATCATCTTTCTTCCAGGTCAAAAGCGGCTGAAACAATTACTGAAGAACCTGGCCTCATCAACATTGAACAATTGATCAGGCAGGCAAAAGAAGATGCCGCCTGGAAAACAGCAAAGCTTTATTCCAAAACATTATTGAAAGACGCCGGTTTACGCATGATGTTGATCGGCATTCACGAAGCATCCACCATCGAATTGCATGAGGCGGAAGCGACCATCTGCATCCAGGTGCTGGAGGGAAGTTTGTTGTATAGCGCCGGTGAAAAAACGTTGCTCGTCAATGAAGGGGAACTGCTGACAATCGACAAAGGTGTGGTTCATGGGTTGAGTGCTAAAATACCAACATTGTTTCTCATGACGAAGGCCGTTTAAGCTGAAGTGATCCCTAATAATAAAAATGTCAAACCGTAAAACTGTTTCATGATGAGTATGGGAGATAAAACTGGAATCACCAGGTCAGAAGAATTGCTGGAAAAAAATGCTTCGCTGAAGCCAGGCAAACAAACGGAGAAACAACAAGAAGATCAGCCCGCAAGAGTGGTGGATGATAAGCTCATTGGAGACGACAGGGATCTGCAGGATGCGCTTGAAAAGCCGGAATCGAAAGAACGGGATCCGGGTTGTGATAATAATTACTAATAAAATCTAACTACCGCCAGGCGGCGGCTGAAATTAAAAGTTAACAGAGTTTTTGTATGCAGGAACGTCAATCTATGGACCAGGTTTTAAATGATCTAAAGCAAAAAGGTTATACCCATAGTTTTTTTAAAAAGAACAACTTTATTTATTGTAAAGACCCAGAGCTCAATTTTCATACGCATGAATTACAAATAGAAGAAGTTTATCGTGGTCACGTAACCGGTAGTGTATTAAATGGGTCTGTATTATACAAGGTGGAATCGCTGGCCCTTGGCATTAAAGGACATTTGCTAAATCATTTTTAAAACAAGAAATTACTTTGGTTGTTTATCTCAAAAATAAATTTAGTGATGCAGGAACCGCCACACTATTTGCTGCCAGGTTTTTTAAAGAAGTTTTTCGTCCTCCGTTAGAGATAAAGGAATTTTTGCGCCAGTGCTACATTCTCGGGTATAAGTCATTGGTCTTGGTAGGAATTACCGCCTTTATTATGGGACTGGTGATGACGTTGCAGTCAAGGCCTACGCTGGTTGAGTTCGGAGCCGAAGCCTGGCTTCCCGGTATGGTGGCATTATCTTTAGTGAAGGAGATCGCCCCGGTTATTACAGCTGTGATCTGTGCCGGCAAAATTGCTTCCGCGATCGGCGCCGAATTAGGATCGATGAAAGTGACGGAACAAATTGACGCGATGGAAGTGTCTGCGGTAAATCCTTATAAATACCTCGTTGTTACCCGTGTATTAGCCACCACTTTAATGATACCGTTGCTCGTGATCTTTGCCGATGCCATCGGAATCTTCGGATCATATATTTCCATGAACATTCACACTGACATTACCCTCTTCCGTTTTCTTTCAAAAGCGCTTGGTTCAATTGAATTTATTGACATCATCCCGGCTACCATCAAAACTTTTTTCTTTGGTTTTTTTATTGGTATGATCGGTTGCTATAAAGGTTTTACCGCAGCCAATGGAACTGAAAGTGTTGGTCGTGCCGCTAATGCTGCAGTGGTATCGGCGTCCATTACAATATTTGTTATTGACATGATCGCAGTTCAAATCACTGATCTTTTTTTATAAAAAAAATATCCATGCAAAAAAGCCAGGAATCTACACAAGAAGACGTTGTACGAACGGGAAAACCAATTATCGAAATAAAAGGCCTGCACAAGTCTTTCGGAAAGTCAAATGATATTTTAAAAGGTTTGGATCTCACTGTGAATGAAGGCGAGAATCTCGTGGTACTTGGTAAGTCTGGATCAGGCAAGTCGGTTCTTATCAAATGTTTGGTGGGACTTATTCGGGCAGACCAGGGAGAGATCAGCGTGTTTGGAAATAACATCACCACACTCGATAGTAACAATCTGAATGCAGTTCGGATCCGGATGGGTTTTCTTTTTCAAAATGCCGCGCTGTATGATTCAATGACCGTGCGTGAGAACCTTGCTTTTCCCCTAAAGCGCCACCAGAAAGATATTAGTGATGAGGACCTGGATAAAACTATTCGGGAGTCGTTGGATAGTGTAGGGCTGGAAGAAGCCATTGACAAAATGCCTTCAGAACTTTCAGGCGGTATGCGCAAAAGGATCGGACTGGCGCGTACTTTGATCTTAAAACCTGAGATCATGTTATACGATGAGCCGACAACCGGCCTGGATACCATCACTTCCCGCGAGATCAGTGAGCTTATCCTGGCCATCCAGAAAAAAAATAAAACCACGGCGATCATCATCACGCATGATATGGCCTGTGCGAAATTAACAGCTGACCGGATCGTAGTGCTGAAAGAAGGGGTGATGGAGGCAGAGGGTACGTATGAGTCTCTTGAAAATAGCGAGGATGAATGGATCCGATCTTTCTTTATTTAAAAAATTGAATAAACTGTTTGGGTATGAAAAATGAAGCAGGGTTTACCTGGAAACTGGGAATGTTCGTTGTAGTTGGGTTGATACTTTTTATTGCAGCGATCTATATTGTCGGAAAACAAAAAAACTTCTTTGGTTCCACCTTCAAGGTTAGAACGCAATTCGCAAATGTGAGCGGGTTAAAGGTCGGCAACAACGTACGTTTTTCCGGGATAAATGTCGGTACGGTAGATGATATCCAGCTCGTTACCGATACCACCGTAGCGGTTTTGCTAGTGATCAAAGAAGATGTGCAACCATTTATAAAATCTGATGCAACAGCCACCATTGGTTCTGATGGATTGATGGGCGACCGGGTGTTAACCATCAATTCGGGTAGTGCTCGTGCAGCGGCTATAAAAGACAACGGTTTTATTAAATCCCTTTCTTCAGTTGAGATGGAAGACCTGATGGCCAGTGTAAAAACAAGTCTTGATAATGCAGGCCTGATCACGGGGGAACTTGCTTCCTTCACGCATAAAATGAATAATAACAATGGAGCGCTCTCCAGGTTAATGTATGACGAAGGGTTTTCCAACAGTTTAAAAAGCACACTTTCAAACCTGCAAACCAGCACGAATGAGTTTGCAAAATTCGCGAGCAATATGAATAATGAAGGTGGAGCGCTAGCTAAGTTGAATGATCCTGAATTTGGAGAAAAGCTTGACTCAACAATGTCGAATCTGCAATCAGGTACGAAAGGGCTCAGCGACAATATGGAGGCGGCTAAGAATAATTTCCTGTTACGCGGTTTTTTTAAAAAGAAGAAAAAAGCTGAAGAGAAAAAACAAAATGAATTGAAGAAGCAGGAGGAGCAAAGAAGAAAACAACAACTGAAACTTGCGAAAGAGCGCCAGGAAAAAGGCGATACAACAGTTCCCGCAGTACCTGTTGTACCTGCCGATACCACTAAGACCTTAATTCCATAATTACATCCAAAATCTCAACATTTTCAAACCCGATCGAAAGAAAATATTGAAGCGTCTTTCGAAGGTTTGCCTGTAACAAGGGCCGTGATCATTTCCGCGGCGATAAGGCTGAATGTAATACCATTGCCTCCAAAACCCAACGCAAATAAACTGTTAGGTAATTTCGGAAATTCTCCAATAAAAGGTAATCCATCCTCTGTACTTCCAAATGTTCCGGCCCAGGAAAATTCAGGCTTGAATTCAATCGCTGGAAAGATCTTATTGAAGTCTTTCACCAGGTCTCTTATTTTCTGTTTCAGCAAACGGTCTCTTCTTACCGGGTCATAAAATTTTGAATCTCTTCCCCCAATTAACATCCGGTTATCATCTGTGGTGCGCATGTAAAAATAGGGCTGCGCGGTATTCCACATTAAAGCCTCTTCTTTCCAAAACCTTGTTTTTTCATTCGCCTGTTCGCTGATACACGCATACGTCGATTCGAGTTTCACTATTTTTTTATCTATGAAATTTACAGCTTCATATCCTGTTGCATATACCAGTTTTTTCGCTGTGATCTTTACTCCTCGGCTAACCGTTACCGTTACGTCTTTGGCAGTGTGGCGAATGCTATTAGCTGGAGTGTGGTCAAAGATTTGTACCCCTCTGCCCTTACAATATTGTAACAGGCAATGTGCAAGTAAGTATGCATTTGTTTGGCCGCCCAGTTGGGACAGAATTGCTCCAGGCGCTTCAAAATGATATTTTTTCTTGACGGCTGATGCACTGAGGTAGTCCATCTTAAAACCAAATTTTTTCCTGATGGTATATTCTGCTTTCAACTGGTCAACGTCTTTCTCATCTGCAGCAAAATAAAGACTCGGCTTCAATTGAAAATCTTCACACTTTATTTTTTAGCGATCTTCTCAAGTTTCAAAATTGCTTCCCCACATAGTTGATAAGCACGTCCCGCGTTTTGTTCGCCGATCTGTTCAGCAAGTTTACAAAGTGGATTGTCAATTTCATATTGAA